>NZ_JBYTAG010000069.1:0-36353 GCF_058787995.1 Cupriavidus sp. FW305-27 | reverse complement strand
TGAACGCCTCGTCGTACTTCGTCATGAAAAACACCCCAAAGATTGGATCAACGTCCAACTTTTGGGGTGCAGTTCAAACCCGGTGCCGTTTTTCTTTGGGCGATGCAGCGCGGCTATCGTGCCTGCCGCCGCGCGGCCATCGCCTTGTCGACCACCTCGGCCTGCAGCGCCTCGGCGGGATTGCCGAAGGCCTGGCGGCGCAGCGCATCCAGCTGCTGCCGGCGGTCCTGCTCCGACAACCCCGGGAATGACTCGATCTGCGCGCGGCGCGCGGCGTAGTCGTCGTAGCGCTGCTGCCAGGCCTGCCCGGCTTGCGCCTGCTGCTGGTAGCGCTGCGCCACCTCGGCACCGTAGGCCTGCGCCAACGCCGCACCGATGTCCTGCGCACTGCGGCCGGCGGCCTGCATGCCGGCGATGGTGTCGCTGATCGCCTGCGGACGCGCGCTGGCCTCCCGTGCCGCACGCAGTGGCTCGGGCAGCGTGGCTTCGAGTTCGGCCAGCCGCTGCCGCCGCTGCGCGTCATCCAGGCCGGATTGTGCCGCGATGTCCAGCCGCGCCAGCATGGCATCGTCATACACCTGCTCGTCGCCGAACCAGATTGCCGCCACCTCCGGCAGCAGGTGCTGCCGCGCGCCGTTACGCCCGGCCTGCAGCGCGCGCAACTGCCGCACTTGTGCCGCATCCAGCGTGCCGTTCGTATCCGCCTGCGGCCTGCGCGCGGCCAGCGCTTGAATCTCGGCAAGATAAGCCAGGTAGCGCTGCCACAGCTGCCACGCCTGCCCTGCCGCGGGCTGCGGCACGCGGCGGCGGATATCGTCGTACACCAGCCGGTCCAGCGCGTCGGCGCCGCCGGCGTCGTGGCGGGCGCTGAGGAAGTAGTCGAAGTAGGTGCGCAGCGCGCGCGTCAGGCGCAGGTTGCCTTGCGCGTCGAGTTCGGGGCCCGCGGGCACGTCGACGCCGGACAGCGATGGCAAGGCAGCCACGCCGGCGGGTCCGCCGTCAGCCGATGTCGCCGAAGGACTCGCAGCGGTGGTGATCGCTGCCGGGCGCTGCGGCACGGCAACCGGGCCAGACGGCATCGTCAGCCAGTACACCGCGGCCGCCGCCGCGCCGGCCGGCAGCAAGGCCAGCCAGGGCCGCGGCGAGCGCTCAGAGCTGGTCATTGCGCAGCCGGTTGGCGTGGCTGAGGATGACCGTGCGCGGATCGACGTCCTGGTACAGGCCGGCCATCTGGTTCACCTCGTCGAGATGGTTCCAGTAGTAGCCCGTGGCCAGCACCCGGCCCCACTTGCTGCTGCAGACCGAGACCAGCCCGTCATTGGGGCCGGCGCCCTTCAGGTCCATCAGCCCGGCCGACGCCGACATCATCACCGTGGTCGGGTCCAGCAGGTTGGAGCGCAGCAGGCTGAACGGCCCACCCTGCCCGGTCCAGGAATACGCGGCCTGGGTATGGGTGACGAAGTTGCCCGCGGCATCGCGCGCCTGCCGTTGCTCGGACACCGCGCCAGCAGTATTGCAATCCGGCCCCAGTGCCGATTTCGTGCCGGGCACCAGCGTGGCATCGAGGCGCGCATTCTGCTCGGCGGCGCCACGCGTGGTCAGGATCTTGAGCGAGGCCAGCGCATCCTGGTCCAGCGCCTGCCCGTTGCCGATGCCGTTGAACCAGCCCACTGTATCGAGCACGCCCTGGATGATGCCGACGAGTACCGGCCCGGCGATCGGAATACTGTTGACGCCATTGATCAGGTCCAGCACGGTGTCGGCCACTTCGCTGCCGCGATGCGGGCTGCCGATGGTGGTGACCGAGGCCACGTCCTGCGGCGACATCGCCGCCAGCATGCGCGAGGTCGGCCCGCCCTGGCTGTGGCCGATCAGGTTGACCTTGTCTGCGCCGCTTTCCAGCTTGACCGCGCGCACATAGGCCTGCAGCGCCAGGGCGCGCTCTTCGTCGCTGTTGAACGACGGCACCGTGGCCACATAGACTTGCGCGCCGTTGGCCCGCAGCACTTCGGGGATGCCATACCAGTAGTCGAGCACACCACCCATCCTGGCCGCGCCGGTCAGTCCGTGGACCAGCACGATCGGGTAACGCGTCTTCGCGTAGTCGCCGCTCGCGGCCAGGGCTGGTGCTGGCTGCGCCAGCATGGCCGCTGCGACCAGCGTGGCTGTGCCTGCGAGCCTGCGCAAGGCCTTGCCGGCCTTCTGCTCGCGTAGCGCGGGCGTGCGTCGTCCGCACGCGTGGTGTCCGCTGTGCTCCATCTTGTCTCCTCGGTGGTGGGTCTTTTTATGTTGGAAGCAGTAAAGACTGGCCGCCCCGACGAGACAATCAAAACATTAGCGGATTCCCTCTAAACGGCCGCTACAGCCGCGGGCTGCAAGGGCATGCGGGTGCTGGAAAGCAGCTGTTCGTAGATGTAGCACTGCAGCAGCGTCAGCTCGCGCTCGGCCAGCACGTCGAAGGCCACGCCGAAGGCCGGGAAGTCGGCATCGTCGCTGGCCGCGCCGGGGGGCGCGAGGCGGATCCAGCCATCGATGGTGACCTCGCTGTCCAGTGACGCCGTGCGCATCTTGAAGCGCAGCCGCACGCGGCTGCCCGGCGCCGGCGCCGGCGCGGTGGTCTGCACCAGCGCGCCACCGGTGCTGAGGTCGGACAGCAGCGCCAGCCGCGCCGTGCCGGTGTCGATGCCGTCGTCATCGCCGGGCTCGGTCAGGTAGGCGGCCAGCCGGGTTGGCACGCGCGCAGCCTTGCGTACCGGCATTGCGTGCTTCTGCACCGGCGCCGACAGCACCAGGTAGCGAAACGGGCTGCGGCACACGGCGGTGATGGTCGAGGTGAAGCTGTGGATGGCGTGTCCGGAGAAGCCGCGCAGCAGCACGGCATCGCCCGCCTGCAGCGGCAGGTCGCGCCCGCCGAGCTGCGGCCAGGTGACAAACAGGCCCTGCTCGATAAAACCGATCAGGCGGCTGGCGGCCGGGCGTGCGGCCTCGCCCTCATGCTTGACATGCAGCAACGTGCCGACCTGCAGGCCAAGCGGCCCGGTGGCCGGACGCAGTTCGTCATCGGCATCGTCGTGGCCATCTTCGCGACAGACCACGCCATGGCGGAACACCAGCGCCAGGTCGCGTTCATCGGGAATGACACTGCCGCTGCCGAGCACCAGGTTGCCCTCGCCATCGAGCAATGACCAGGGCAGCGGGTATCCGACGGGAAGATCGTTAGGTGTGAGCTGGATCATGGCTGTTCGCAGTAGGCCCCGGCATTGGATGTGGGCATGGCAAGCCTTGGGCGGAGCCGACGCGCAGGATCCGCCACCTGTATCAGACTTCTATCGGCGCCGGCGCGGCGAAATTAAGCCCTCGGCGATTGACCAGAGACGCATGTGTAGCATTCACTCCCTACGGAGACCTTGACGCCTCGCAAAGTTAGGCCGAAAATCAACAAAAGCTGTCTGACAGCCTGACATATCAAAACCATGACCATCCTGCCCCGCCCGGCCTCGCTCGCCAGCCGCATCGCCCAGACCCTGCACGACGACATCCTCGCCGGCCGCTACGGCGCGGGCGCGCGCCTGCCGGCCGAGGCCAGCCTGGCCGATAACTTCGGCGTGAGCCGGCCGATCGTGCGCGAGGCCATCGCCCAGCTGAAGGCCGATGGCGTGCTGGTGACGCGCAAGGGCTCGGGCGCTTATGTGTCGGAGACCCCGGGCGGCAAGGCCTGGCGCGTGGCCAGCGCGCCCGACGGCGGCCCGACGCTGGCGCAGCTGTTCGAACTGCGCCGGGTAGTGGAAACCGCCTGCGCCGAAATGGCCGCGCAGCGGCGCACGGATGCCGATATCGATGCCATCCGCGGCGCACTGGCGGCGATGCAGGCACGGGCCGACGGCCAGGGCGACATGGCCAGCGCGGCGGCGGCCGACATGGCCTTCCACCATGCCATTGCCGAAGCCGCGCACAACCCCTGCTTTACCGGTCTGACCGATTTCGTCAGCCAGCAGATGCTGGCCGCGCGCCAGCGCGCCTGGGAGAACACCGCGCGGCTGAGTGTGACGACTGGCGCGCCGCGCGCCGCCGACCAGGAACATGCGGCGCTGGCCGAAGCGATTGCCGCCGGCGATGCCACGGCCGCCCGCAGTGCCGCGCAACAGCACCTTGCGGCCGCCGCCGCCCGCCTCGGCCTGACGGCCTGAGCCTCCGAACACACAGACTTTGAAGCAAGGAACAACCATGGAAACAGTGGATTGCGTCGTCATCGGCGCCGGCGTGGTGGGACTGGCGGTGGCGCGCGCACTCGCGCTGCAGGGTCGCGAAGTGATCATCCTGGAAACCGAGAACGCCTTCGGCACCATCACCAGCGCGCGCAACAGCGAGGTCATCCACGCCGGCATCTACTATCCGGCCGGCTCGCTCAAGGCACAGCTGTGCGTGCGCGGCAAGGCCATGCTGTACGACTACTGCGCTAGCCACCACGTGGCGCACCAGCGCTGCGGCAAGCTGATCGTGGCCACCAGCGAGGCCCAGGTGGCAACGCTCGAAGGCATCCGCGCCAAGGCGGCGGCCAACGGCGTGGACGACCTGCGCCTTGTCAGCCGCGCCGAGGCGCAGGCGCTGGAGCCGCAACTGCAGTGCCATGCCGCGCTGCTGTCGCCGTCGACCGGCATTGTCGACAGCCATGGCCTGATGACCGCGCTGCTGGGCGACGCGGAAAACGCCGGCGCGATGCTGGCGGTGCAGTCGCCGGTGCTGGGCGGCGCGGTGACGGCGGACGGCATCCGGCTGGAGATCGGCAGCGAGGATGGCAGCGCCACCACGCTGCTGGCGCGCACGGTGGTGAACTCGGCCGGGCTGACCGCGCCGGAACTGGCGCGCCGCATCGACGGCATGCCCGAGACCCATATCCCGCCGCAGTTCTACGCCAAGGGCTGCTATTTCACGCTGGCCGGGCGCGCGCCGTTCTCACGGCTGATCTACCCGGTGCCCGAGGCGGCCGGGCTGGGCGTGCACCTGACCATCGACCTGGGCGGCCAGGCGCGCTTCGGCCCCAATGTGCGCTGGATCGACGAGATCGAATACGGCGTGGACCCGGCCGACGCCGACGGTTTCTATGACGAAGTGCGACGCTACTGGCCGGGGCTGGCCGACGGCGCGCTGCAACCCGGCTATGCCGGCATCCGCCCCAAGATCAGCGGGCCGCACGAGGTTGCCGCGGACTTCCGCATCGACGGCCCCGCCGTGCATGGCGTGCCGGGGCTGGTTCACCTGTTCGGCATCGAGTCGCCGGGGCTGACCTCGTCGCTGGCGATCGCCGAGCGGGTCTGCGCGGCGCTGGCCTGAGCGGCGCCATCGCCTTCCGCGCGGAAGCTCATCACCGCACAGAACGCGCCGGCCGCCGCGGCAATGGCGGCCAGCCCGAAGGTATGCTCGGGCGCCAGCGCGTTCCAGGTCCAGCCCATCGCCAGCCCGCCCAGCGTGCCGCCGACGCCGTAGGAAATGCCCGTGTACAGCGCCTGCCCGCGCCCCTGCAGCGGCCCGGCAAACCATGCCTGCAACCGCTTCAGGCTGGCGCTGTGGTGCGCGGCAAAAGTGGCCGCGTGCAGCACCTGCACCAGCGCCATGAGCCAGGCAAACTGGGCAAGGTAGCCGGTCAGGCCGAAGCGCAGCGCCGCCAGCACGAAGGTGCCGGCCAGGATCGTGCGCAGCGCATAGCGCGCGAACAGCAGGCCCTGGTAGTAGAAGAAAACGATCTCGGCGACCACGCCGATGGTCCACATCACGCCAATGGCGAACTTGCTGTAGCCCAGCTGCGCCAGCCACAGCGAATAGAACACATAGAGCGCGGCGTGCGCGAACATCATCAGGAAGGCTGACGCCAGGAACCAGGCCACGTCCGGGCGGCGCAGCAGCGGCAAGGCGCGCGGCGGCGCCGTGCGCGGGCCGTCGTCGGCGGCGTCATGCATGGTCAGCACCACGCCGGCCAGGATCGCCAGCAGCGTGCTGGCCACCCACGGGAAGGCGCGCATGCCGACCGCTTCGAACAGCGCCCCGCCGGCCAGCACCGCGCCGATAAAGCCGACCGAGCCGAACATGCGGATGCGGCCGTAGCTATGGTCGAAGGCGCCGTAGCGGCGCAGCGTGGAGATGGTCAGGGCATCGCCCAGCGGCGACATCGCGCTGGTGAGCAGGCTCAGCGTCAGCATCATCGCCATCATGCCGCCGTAGCTGCCCACACCCGGCAGCATCAGGAAGGCCAGCAACGAGGTGAACGCGCTCACGCGCAGGATGCGCACACGCGTGTGCATCACGTCGGACAGCCAGCCCCACAGGTAGGGCCCGACGATGCGGCTGACCTGGAAGCTCGCCATCAGCACGCCGATCTGCACCGGGTTGAAGCCGCGGTCGGCGAAATACAGGCTGACGTACGGCGAGATCAGGCCGACGTAGCCGTAGTAGCCAAGATAGAAGAGCCCGAAACGGGCGTAGTCGGGGCGGCCGGCGCCGGTGGCACCGCCGCCCGCGAAAGGCGTGGCCAACGCGAGGTCAGGTCAGGGGGTCTGGCCGGCCTGCGCGGGAATGCGCGGCGTATCGACCTTGACGTCGCCGCACTGGGCACGGTGGCGCAGGGCGTGGTCGATCAGCACCAGCGCCAGCATGGCCTCGGCGATCGGCGTGGCGCGGATGCCCACGCACGGGTCGTGGCGGCCGAAGGTCTCGACGGTGGCGGCATTGCCGGCCTTGTCGATCGATTCACGCGGGGTGCGGATGGAAGACGTCGGCTTGATCGCCAGCGACACGGTGACGTCCTGGCCGGTGGAGATGCCACCCAGCACGCCGCCGGAATTGTTGGTGCGGAAGCCCTCGGCGGTCAGCTCGTCGCCATGGACGCTGCCGCGCTGGGCCACGCTGTCGAAGCCGGCGCCGATCTCCACGCCCTTGACCGCGTTGATGCCCATCATGGCGTGGGCGATGTCGGCGTCGAGCCTGTCGAACAGCGGCTCGCCCAGGCCCACCGGCACGTTGCTGGCCACCACCTCGATGCGCGCGCCGACCGAGTCGCCGTCGCGGCGCAGCGCGTCCATATAGGTTTCGAGCTCGGGGATGATGTCGGCGTTGGGCGCGAAGAACGGGTTCTCCGGCACGTGCGACCAGTCCGTGAACGGCACCGCGATCTCGCCCAGCTGCGACATATAGCCCCGGATCTCGGTGCCATACTTTTCGCGCAGCCACTTCTTGGCCACCGCCCCGGCCGCCACCACCGGCGCGGTCAGGCGCGCCGACGAGCGGCCGCCGCCGCGATGGTCGCGGATGCCGTACTTCTGCCAGTAGGTGTAGTCGGCATGGCCCGGGCGGAAGGTCTCGACGATATTGCCGTAGTCCTTGCTGCGCTGGTCGGTATTGCGGATCAGCAGGCAGATCGGGGTGCCGGTGGTCTTGCCCTCGAACACGCCGGACAGGATCTCGACCTGGTCGGGTTCCTGGCGTTGCGTGACGTGGCGCGAGGTGCCGGGCCGGCGGCGGTCCAGGTCGCCCTGGATATCGGCCTCGGTCAGCGCCATGCCCGGCGGGCAGCCGTCCACCACCGCGCCGATGGCGGGCCCGTGCGATTCGCCGAAGGTGGTAACAGTGAAAAGCAGGCCAAGGGTGTTGCCGGACATGATGGAAACCGCACAGGAATTGGGGAAGGTTTCCATTGTAAGGCCAATGGCGGGCCTCGGGCGGCCCGGCAGGCTCAGGCGGCGGCGCTTTCCAGCGCCAGTTCGGGGTAGAACTCGGCGCGCATCCGCTCCATATAGGCCACCAGGTTGGCATGCCCCTCGGCCGCGGTGCGGATCGGAGTGTCGAATACGGGGCACAGCAGGCTGCCGGCAAAGGCAAACAGCGTGGCGTCGGCCCCGCATGGCACATTGCCCATCAGGTAGGGCTTGTCGCCCAGGATGTCGGCGATCGAGGTCACGCCCTTGCTGGCCAGCGCCACCAGGTCTTCTTCGCTATGCCGGCCCAGGCCCTGCCCCCACAGCGTCTTGCGCACCTTGTAGCGCACCAGCCGCTCGGCCAGGCCGCGCACCGGCGCCGGCACGCCGCGGAAGAACTGGGCCGGCCCCTTGTCGAAGTTGGCCTGGTCCAGCCAGCGCACCCGCGCCACCGCCCAATACAGGTGGTCTTCCATCAGCTTCTCGGCGGCCCAGGCGATACCGCGCTCGGCCGCGCTCAGGCCGGCGTCGAAGTCAATGTGGTAGGTCTTCTCGATATGCCAGCGGATCAAGGTGGAATCCGCCACGATCCGGCCCATGTCGTCCAGGTAGGGCAGCTTGCCCTTGGGCGCGCGCCGCAGGCTGCCGCGGCGCGCCTGGTAAGGCAGGCCGGCCAGCTTGAGCAGCATCTCGGCCTTGGTGACGAAGGGGCTGGCGTCGGGCAGCCCGAAGGCGGGGCCAAAGGTGTAGAGCGTGATCATCGTGGATTCGGGTTCGGCACAAGGCGTTAGCGCCAGTCGCCGCGCAGGGCCTGCACCATCTGCTGCAGCCCTTCCGGGGTGGCGGCCTCGGGCGGCACCGGCTCGCCCACCACCAGTTCCAGCCGGTTCAGGATGCCGCGCCGGAACGGCCGCGACATCGCCGGTGCCCCCTTGCGCGAAAAGAAGCTGCCCCACAGTCCGCGCAGCGCCATCGGCACCACCGGCACCGGCGTGCGCCGGATGATCTGCTGCACGCCCTGCCTGAACGGGTTGATCTCGCCGGTGGCGGTGATCTTGCCTTCGGGGAAGATGCAGACCAGATCCCCCTCGTCCAGCGCCTGCGCCACGCTGTCATAGGCACGCCTGAGCATGTCCGGATTCTCGTGCGCCGGCGCGATCGGGATAGCGCGGGCCTGGCGGAAGAACCACGACAGCAGCGGCACCCTGAAGATGTTGTGGTCCATCAGGAAGCGCACCGGGCGTGGGCTGCAGGCCATCAGCACCACCGCGTCGGCAAAGCTGACGTGGTTGCAGACCAGCACGGCCGGGCCGTCGGCGGGAATGCGCTCGGCATTGACGCGGCGCAGCCGGTAGAGGGTATGGACCAGGATCCACGCGATAAAGCGCAGCAGGAATTCCGGCACCAGCGAGTAGATGTAGACCGCCACCACCGCATTGAGCAGCCCCACCACCAGGAACAGCTGCGGGATGCTGTAGCCCGCCTGCGTCATCGCCACGCCCAGCAGCGACGCGGCGATCATGAAGAAGCTGTTCAGGATGTTGTTGGCGGCGATGATGCGGGCGCGGTGCGTGGGCGCGCTGCGGCTCTGGATCAGCGCGTACAGCGGCACGCTGTAGAAGCCGCCGAACATGGCCAGCAGGAACAGGTCCGCCAGCACGCGCCAGTGGCGCGGCTCGGCCAGGAAGCCGCCGATGCTGCTGAGCGCCACGGGTGCCTGCCCCTGGCTGGCAAAGTACAGGTCGACCGCGAACACCGTCATGCCGATCGAGCCGAACGGCACCAGGCCGATCTCGACATGGCGCCCGGACAAGCGCTCGCACAGCAATGAACCGGTGCCGATGCCCAGCGAGAACACCGCCAGCAGCAGCGTCACCACGTTCTGGTCGCCGCCCAGCACATCCTTGGCATAGCTGAAGAACGAGGTCAGGAAGGTGGCGCCCAGGAACCACAGCCACGAAATGCCGAGCAGGCTCAGGAATACCGTGCGGTTGCCACGCGCCAGCACCAGGTTGCGCCAGGTCTCGGAAAACGGGTTCCAGTTGATGCGCAGGTCCGGCTGCGGCGCCGGCGAAACCGGGATGCGGCCCGACACCAGCCGCCCCGCCACGGCGATCACCACGCACACCGCGCCCACGTACATCGGCCCCACGATGGTTCCGCCCTGCTGCAGCCCGGCCAGTTCGCCGCCGATCAGCGTCCCGATCAGGATCGCGACAAAGGTGCCCATCTCCACCATGCCGTTGCCGCCGACCAGTTCGCTTTCATCCAGGTGCTGCGGCAGGTAGGCAAACTTGACCGGCCCGAACAGCGTGGAATGCAGCCCCATCAGGAAGGTGCCGGCGTACAGCAGCGGCGCGCTGTGCCAGGCAAAGCCGGCCAGGCCCAGCACCATGATGGCGATTTCCAGCGACTTGACCAGCCGGATCAGGCGCGACTTCTCCAGCTTGTCGGCGATCTGCCCGCTGGTGGCGGAGAACAGCACGAACGGCGCGATAAAGATGGCCGAGATCAGGAAGGCCGCGCTGCGCGCGTCCACGCCCTCGAACAGCGCCGTGTGGTAGGTCACCAGCGAGGTGAAGGCGACCTTGAAGACGTTGTCGTTCATCGCCCCCAGGAACTGGGTCCAGAAGAACGGGGCGAAGCGGCGCAGGCCGAGCAGTCGGAACTGGCTGGGTTGGCTCATGGATGGGCCGGTCGGTCGGCGGACCGCCGCGGAAGTGGGAACGCCGGCAAGTTTGCCGGAGCCGGCGCCCGGCCGCCACCCCGCCACGGCCGCGCGGCGCCAACCGAGGGTATTTCCGAAGGAAGCTTCAGTCCGGGCGGCCCGGCGCCATCACTCGGCGCGCTCTTCCGGCCAGTCGCGGATATAGGCCTTGAGCATCTTGTTCTCGAAGCTCTGGTCCTCGACCACGGCCTTGGCGACGTCGTAGAAGGAGATCACGCCCATCAGCGTGCGGTTGTCGAGCACCGGCAGGTAGCGGGTGTGACGCTCCAGCATCATGCGGCGGACCTCGTTGACGTCGGTCTCCATGGTGCAGGTCAGCGGCGCATCGTCCATCACCTTGCGGATGCTGGTGCCACCGACGTTGCCATGATTGCGGGCGAGTGTCTCGATGATCTCGCGGAAGGTCAGCATGCCGACCAGGTCGCCGTATTCCATCACCACCAGCGAGCCGATATCGTGCTCGGCCATGGTGTGGACGGCTACCAGCAAGGAGGTGTCAGGCGTCACGGTATAGAGCGTATTGCCCTTGATCTGGAGGATGTCGCTGACTTTCATGTTGGTCTCCGCTGCCTGCGCTCAAACTGGGGGCATCGCTCCGGCGGGGGGCACAGGAGGCGATACCGGTCACATTGTTATCTGTCTACGGGTGTGCGGGCGCGCGCTGCATCACGGCGCCCCGTTGGCCGATCCTAGCCCAAACCCGCCGTCAAAGTAAAGCAGGAGGCCGGTTTGCGGGCGTCGGCGCGCGCACGGTGCTACGATGCTGGCCGGAGACAACTCAAGGCCGACCGACCATGTCCGGAACCCGATTCGACACGCTGGCGCTGCACGCCGGCGCCGCGCCAGACCCCGCCACCGGGGCCCGCGCCACCCCCATCCACCTGACCACGTCCTTCGTGTTCCGCGACAGCGAGCACGCCGCGTCGCTGTTCAACATGGAGCGCGCGGGGCACGTCTATTCCCGTATTTCCAACCCCACCGTGGCCGTGCTGGAAGAGCGCATCGCCGCGCTGGAGAACGGCGCCGGCGCCGTCGCCACGGCCTCGGGCCAGGCCGCGCTGCACCTGGCGGTGGCCACGCTGATGGGCGCGGGCTCGCACGTGGTGGCCTCGTCGGCGCTGTACGGCGGCTCGCACAACCTGCTGCACTACACGCTGCGCCGCTTCGGCATCGAGACCACCTTCGTCAAGGCGCGCGACATCGACGCCTGGCGCGCCGCGATCCGGCCCAATACCCGGCTGCTGTTCGGCGAGACCCTGGGCAACCCGGGGCTGGACGTGCTGGACATCCCGACGCTGGCGCAACTGGGCCAGGACAACGGCATCCCGTTACTGGTGGATTCCACCTTCACCACGCCCTACCTGCTGCGCCCGTTCGACCACGGCGCCGGCCTGCTCTACCATTCGGCCACCAAGTTCCTGGGCGGCCACGGCACCACCATCGGCGGCGTGCTGGTCGAAGGCGGCACTTTCGACTTCGAGGCCTCCGGGCGCTTCCCGGAGCTGTCCGAGCCGTACGAGGGCTTCCACAACATGGTGTTCACCGAGGAAAGCACGGTGGCGCCCTTCCTGCTGCGCGCGCGCCGCGAGGGCCTGCGCGACTTCGGCGCCTGCATGAACCCGATGGCCGCCTGGCAGCTGCTGCAGGGCGTGGAGACGCTGCCGCTGCGCATGAGCCGCCATGTCGACAACACCCGCAAGGTGGTGCAGTTCCTGGTCTCGCACCCGATGGTGGAGTCGGTGTCCTACCCGGAACTGGAATCGCACCCCGACTACGAACTGGCCAGGCGCCTGCTGCCGCGCGGCTGCGGCGCGGTGTTCAGCTTCAACCTGAAGGGCAACCGCGTGGCCGGCCAGCGCTTCATCGAGAGCATGTCGCTGTTCTCGCACCTGGCCAATGTGGGCGACGCGCGCTCGCTGGTGATCCACCCGGCCTCGACCACGCACTTCCGCATGGACGCGGCGGCGCTGCAGTCGGCAGGCATCACCGAGGGCACGATCCGGCTCTCGATCGGGCTGGAAGACCCGGATGACCTGATCGACGATCTCAAGCGCGGCCTGAAGGCGGCCGAGAAAGCCATGAGTGGCAAGGGAGGGCAAGCCTGATGGAACTGACCATTGCCGGCCAGCCGGCCTACGCCTATACCGGCGGCAAACCCTTCGATCCCGCCCTGCCCTGTGCCGTGTTCGTCCACGGCGCGCAGAACGACCATAGCGTGTGGGCCCTGCAGACGCGCTGGTTTGCCAACCACGGCTTCTCGGTGCTGGCGGTGGACCTGCCGGGCCACAACCGCAGCAAGGGCGCGCCGCTCGCCACCGTCGAGGCCATGGCCGACTGGGTCATGGCGCTGGTGGCGGCCGCCGGCGTGAAGGCGCCGGCCTTCGTGTTCGGCCACAGCATGGGTTCGCTGATCGCGCTGGAATGCGCGGCGCGGCATGCGCAGGCGGTGCGCGGCATCGGCCTGCTGGCGACGGCCTACCCGATGAAGGTCTCGGACGCGCTGCTGGACGCCTCGCTCAACCGCGAGGGCGAGGCCATCGCCATGGTCAATACCTGGTCGCATTCGAGCCTGGCCAACAAGCCGTCTTCGCCCGGGCCGGGCGCGTGGATGCACGGCGGCAGCCAGCGGCTGATGGAGCGCGTGTCGCGCAACAACCCGCAGGCCCATGTGTTCCACAATGACTTCTCGGCCTGCAATGCCTACGCCCATGGCGAAGAGGCCGCGGCCGCAGTGGCCTGCCCGGCGCTCTTCATCACCGGCACCAAGGACATGATGACGTCGCCCAAGGCGGCCCAGGCGCTGGCCGGCAAGATGGCCAAGGCAAGCCTGGTCACGGTGCCGTGCGGCCACGCGCTGATGGGCGAACGCCCGGATGAAGTGCTGGACGCGCTGGCGGCCTTTGCGCGCAAGGTGGTCGCTGCCGGCTAAGCCTGGTCGCGGATGGCTGGCCGGCCACACCGGCGGCCAGCCTCCCGACACCTCGGCGCAGAAGGTCTACACTGCACAAAACAAGACCTGCCGGAGACAGCCATGGCCCACGCCCGCGCGCGCGAGTTCGAGAACTTCGCGGCCTTCTATCCCTACTACCTGAGCGAACACCAGAACCGTACCTGCCGGCGCCTGCATTTTGCCGGGTCGACGGTAGCGTTGCTGTGCCTGGTGGCGCTGGTGGTTACCGGCAATGCATGGTGGCTGCTGGCCGCCGTGCTGGCAGGCTACGCCTTTGCCTGGGTCGGGCACTTTGGTTTCGAGAAGAACCGGCCGGCGACGTTCCGGCATCCGCTCTACAGCCTGATGGGAGACTGGGTGATGTATGCCGATATCTGGCGGGGCAGGATCCCGTTCTGAGCAACTTCACTGTCGCAGGGGGCGGACCTTACACCTGGCCATGCCAGCCCGGCGGCACCACTTCCAGCGTGCGCCGCTGGGGGTGGCTCCCCCCATCCCCTTCAGTCGGCGGCAGATCAGCCGGCTGCTGCCGGAACACCGCCTCCAGCGTCTGATCCAGCTGCGGATTGTCCAGGACCGACTTGAGCGCATCCGCCCCTTGCAGCTGCTGCGCCAGCGCGGTGCGCGGCAGCCGCGGCAAGTTCAGCACCAGCCGGTCATGCAGCGTGCGCAACGTCACCTGTGACGGATTGCACAGCAGTGCCCAATGGGCCTGACCACGCTCCTGCTGCAAGCGCCCGACCAGATGCATGGCCTTGAGCTTGCCCAGCAGGTCCGACAGGTAATCGGCCTCGACCCGCAGCTTGCGGCCCAGGTCCAGTTCGCCAACGCTGCGCGGCACCTCGTCGCGCGCGCGGTAGAGCAGCAGCAGCACGCCCAGCGCATCGAAGAACTCGCTGCCGGCAAAGGTGCGGCGGCGCCAGTAGCCCTGCCGGATCACCGGCAGGTTGGCGGCAATGGTCGCACCCAGCAGCGTCACCAGCCAGCTCAGGTAGATCCACAGCAGGAACAGCGGCAACGCGGCGAAGGTGCCGTAGACCGCGGTATAGGCCGGGATCTCGGTGATGAAATAGCCGAAGCCGCGCTTGGCGAACTCGAACGCGACCGCCGCCACCAGGCCGGCCACGATGGCATCGCGCCATTCGACATAGGCATTGGGCACCGCCGTGTACAGGAAGGCGAAGGCCAGCGCCGACAGCAGCACCGGCGTCGCGCCCACCAGCAGCCCCAGCCCCACCGGCATGGTGCCGACATAGCCCGCCGAGACCGAGATCAGGTAGGAGCTGATCGACAGGCTCGCGCCGATCAGCACCGGCCCGAAGGTCAGCACCGCCCAGAACACCAGCACCCGCTGCGCCAGCGGGCGGCGCTGCTTGACGCGCCAGATCGCGTTGAGCGCGTCTTCCACGGTCAGCATGGTCAGCACCGAGGTGACCATCAACCCGCCCAGGCCCATTGCGGTCAGCCCGCGCGCGCTCTTGGCGAACATGCCGAGGTAGCGCTGGATCGATTCACTGACGTTGCCGGGGATCAGGTTCTGGAACAGGAACGCCTCGATGGCGTTGCGGAAGTCGCGGAACACCGGGAACGCGGCCAGCAGCGCGAACGCCACCGTCAATACCGGCACTACTGCCAGCACGGTGGTGAAGGTCAGGCTGGCCGAGACCTGCGGCAGCCGGTCTTCGCCGGCGCGGCGCAGCGCATAGCGCGCCAGGGCGCGTACCTTCTGCAGGTTCCATTCCCGGCGCAGGCGGGCAACGCGGGGTCCGATCATGCGCAAACAACCTCCTGGATCTGGTTCTGACGGATAAACAGGCGGCCCGCGGCACCGGGGGCGCAAAGCCGATGGGAGATGGCGCGGGGGGCGCATCTATAATACGCGCATTGCTTCCGGCACCTTTCGCGCAACACCACCCCGCCACCGCCGGCCATCCCGCTCCATGACCGACATCCTCGTCCTGTATTACAGCCGCCACGGCAGCACCCGCAAACTAGCCGAACTGATTGCCAACGGTATCGACAGCGTCCCCGGCGCCCAGGCCCGGCTGCGCACGGTGCCGCCGGTTTCCACCGTGTGCGAGGCCACCGCGTCCGATATCCCGGCCGACGGCCCGCCCTATGCCGAGCTGCGCGACCTGGAGGAGTGCGCCGGCCTGGCCCTGGGCAGCCCCACCCGCTTCGGCAACATGGCCGCGCCGATGAAGTACTTCCTGGACGGCACCGTGGCGCAGTGGCTGTCGGGCACGCTGACCGGCAAGCCGGCCTGCGTCTTCACCGCCACCGGCAGCCTGCACGGCGGGCAGGAAACCACGCTGCTGTCGATGATGCTGCCGCTGCTGCACCACGGCATGCTGATCCTGGGCCTGCCGTATTCCGAGAAGGGCCTGATGACCACGGCCTCGGGCGGCACACCCTACGGCCCCAGCCACCATGCCCACGGCGACAACCGCGGCCCGGTCACGGAAGACGAATCGGGACTGGCCATCGCCATGGGCCGGCGGCTGGCTCAGACCGCGCTGCGCCTGGCGGGAGGCGCGGCATGAGCCCCATCCCCGAGAGCGACCAGGCGCTGCACAGTCCCTGGCTGTACCGGTTCAGCGTGGGCAGCCTGCTGGCGCTGGTGGTGCTGTGCATCGCCTGGGAATGGTTCCTGGCGCCGCTGCGCCCTGGCGGATCGTGGCTGATCATCAAGTTCCTGCCGCTGCTGCTGCCGCTGCGCGGCGTGCTGACGCGCAACCGCTACACCATGCAGTGGTCGTCGATGCTGATCCTGCTGTTCTTCACCGAGGGCATCGTGCGCGCCACCAGCGACCGCGCGCCCTCGTCCACGCTGGCGTGGGTGGAGGTGGCGCTGACGCTGGTGTTCTTCACCAGCACCATCCTGTACCTGCGCCCCTACAAGCGCCGCGCCCGGGCGGCCGGCAAGCCGGCCGCGCCCAAGTCCTGACCCTCATTCCGCCGTCGCCATGACCTCGCCTCAAGACTCCTTCCTCGCACTGTGCCGCGCCGCGCTGGGTGCGCAGCACGTGCTGACCGATGCAGCCGACAAGGCACCCTACCTGACCGACTGGCGCAAGCGCTATCGCGGCGAAGCGCTGGCGGTGCTGCGCCCCGGCAGCACCGAGGAGGTCGCCGAGGTGGTCCATGCCTGCCATGCGCACAAGATCGCGGTGGTGCCGCAAGGCGGCAACACCGGCCTGTGCGGCGGCGCCACGCCGGTGGCCGGGCAGGACCAGGTGGTGGTTTCGCTGCAGCGGCTGCACCGCATCCGCCAGGTCGATCCGCTCAACAACACCATCACGGTCGAGGCCGGCGTGGTGCTGCAGCACCTGCAGGAGGTGGCGCGCGAGCACGGCCGGCTGTTTCCGCTGAGCCTGGCGGCCGAAGGCAGCTGCACCATCGGCGGCAACCTGTCGACCAATGCCGGCGGCACCGCGGTGCTGCGCTACGGCAACACGCGTGAGCTGTGCCTGGGCCTGGAAGTGGTGACGCCGTCGGGCGAGATCTGGCACGGCCTGCGCGGGCTGCGCAAGGACAACACCGGCTACGACCTGCGCGACCTCTTTGTCGGCGCAGAAGGCACGCTCGGCATCATCACCGCGGCGGTGATGAAGCTGTTCCCGCTGCCACGCGCCTCGGTCACCGCGCTGGCCGCGGTGCAGAGCCCGCGCGCCGCGCTGGCGCTGCTGGCCATCGCACAATCGCATGCCGGCGCCATGCTGACCGGGTTCGAGCTGATGTCCGCGCTCAGCATGACGCTGGTGACGCGGCACTTCCCGCAGCTGCGCTATCCGTTCGCAGACATCCACCCGCAGCTGGTGCTGCTGGAACTGTCCGACAGCGAAAGCGAAGCCCACGCGCGCGGCATCTTCGAGACCATGATGTCGGCCGCCTTCGATGCCGGCGTGGTCGCCGACGCGGTGGTGGCGGAATCGGTGCAGCAGTCGCGCGATTTCTGGAACCTGCGCGAGCATATCCCGCTGGCGCAGGTGGAAGACGGCAAGAACATCAAGCACGATATCGCCGTGCCGGTGTCGCGCGTGGCGGACTTCATCGAGACCACCGACGCGCTGCTGCAGAACGCCTTCCCCGGCGCGCGCATGGTGACCTTCGGCCACCTCGGCGACGGCAACCTGCACTACAACGTGTCGCCGCCGGAAGGCGTCGACCACGAAGAATTCCTGGCGCACCAGGACCAGGTCAACCGCATCGTGCACGACAGCGTACGCTCGCATAACGGATCGATTTCCGCCGAGCACGGACTGGGCCAACTCAAGCGCGAGGAAAACCGGCTCTACAAGAGCGAAGTCGAACTGGCGATGATGCGCGCGATCAAGGGCGCACTCGATCCGCAGGGGCTGATGAATCCCGGCAAGGTGATCTGAGCGCGCCGCGCCATCATCGCGCCAGTGCCTCGCGGATATATGCCGCCACCGCCTCCAGCAACTGGTCGAGATGGCCGCGCAGCACGGCGAAGCCGCGGTGCTGCGCGAACCTTGCCTCGTCCATATAAAGCGCGCGGTTGATTTCGATCTGCAGGCTGTGGCGGCCGTGCGCCGGGTCCGCATAGGCACGGATCAGCTCCGCCCCCTTGTACGGCCAGTTGATGCCCACCCGGTAGCCGAAGCCGCGCAGGCACTGCGCCACCAGCTCGATAAACGCAGGCGAGCAGGTGGCGCCGTCGCCGTTGCTGATCACAAAGTCAGCCCGCTCCACGCCATTGTCCACGTTCATCGCATTGCCGCGCGATTTCATCGAATGGCAGTCGATATGCCACACCGCGCCCGAGCGCGCATGATGCTGCGCCAGCAGGCCGGACAGCGCGGCGTGATAGGGATCGTAGTAGGTCTTCAGCAGGTACTCCGCCATGTCCGGCGACAGCGGCGCGGCGTACACCGGCACGCCCGGCAGCGCCAGCCGGCGCAGCACGCCCATGCCGCGCCCGGACTTGTCGCTGGGCTGCACGGCATAAGGCATGGCGCCGTCGATCAGCGCGGGATCGATGTCATCGCGGGCGCGGTTGACGTCGACCATCCAGCGCGGGAAGCGCGCGCACAGCAGCGTGCCGCCCACCATCGGCGCATGCGCGAACAACTGGTCGACATAAGCGTCCCAGCCCGTCAGCAGGGCTTCGGGGGGCGCCGCCAGCGGCAGGGTCTCGGCATGCACCAGCCCGCTGTGCGGGGAGTCCACCACCAGCGGCAGCGCCGCGCCGGCCGGTTCAGTCAGCGAATAAGGAAGGGCCATTATCAGAATTTGTGCTGGATGCCGATGCCGACCGTGGTCACGGTGTCACCGGGCTTGTGCGAGTTGGGATCCTCGCGATCGAAGAAGACGTAGGGCATGGTGCGTTTGCTCAGGCTGTAGCCATAGCCGGCCTGCACCTTCTTGAGCCTGCCTTGCGGGTCGCGCTGTACTGCGCGCTCCATGTAGTTCACGGTGAGCTTGTGGGCGCCATAGGGCACGGTGAAGCCGACCAGCCAGTAAGGCACGTCGGTGCGGGTGGCGGCAGTGCCGGCGTAGCGGTCGCGCCCGTAGATGCCGTAGATATTGACCACGGTAAAGTTATACGACGCCGCGGCCTGCACCTTGTCGCGGAAATCATTGGCCACCAGCCCGCCGGCCTTGGCATCGCGCGAATAGCCCACGCCCGCGGCAAAGTTGCCGGCAGCGTAGTTAACGCCAAGGTCGTACTGGCGGAAGTCGTCCTCGGCCCGCACCGGCGACCTGGCGTTGGGAGTGGCCGGATCGGGGCCCGCCAGGTTCACGCGCGCCCGTACTGAAAAGCCGCCGAACTCCGGCGTCGCGTAGCCCAGCGCGTTCGACACGCGGTTGCGCGCGTTCAGCACCTTGGTGCCGATGGCAGTGGCGCCCGCATCATGGATGGCGAAGTCGATGTTCTGCGTCACCTGCGAGTAGATCGGCGAACCCACGATCGTCGCCGAATCCAGCCGCCCCAGCGCGATCGCGCCGAAGCCGCCCTGCAGTCCGACAAAGGCATTGCGGAACTGCGGGTTGGTGGCCGTGCCGCTGTCGGCGGCAAAGCCCTGCTCCAGCCCGAACGCGGCGCGCAAGCCCCCGCCCAGGTCTTCGCTGCCGCGCATGCCCCAGCGCGAGGCGTTGTCGACCATCTGCGTGGCGCGGCCGTCCGGGCCCTTCTGGTATTCGATATCGGTGTCGAGGCGGCCGTACAGCGTCACCGATGCGTCGGCCGCGGCCGACAGCAGCGCCAGCGCGCCGCCGATGCAGGCGCGTGCGAGCGCACTCTTGGTCTGGATACCCTTCATGCTTCTGCTCCCTCTATTGTTGTGTGCCAACGCACAAGTCCCCCTAGGGTGATCCCAACTGCCGCGTTGTCTGTCCGCGCAGCGCGCACGCTCCCCGCCCGCCGCGCGCGCGGCGGGATGGCATCGATGCACAGGGGGGAGCGTGGGCCGGCCGGGCGGCAGCTATCTAGTCATTCAAGTGGCAGGCGGACAGCCGCCCACCGATATCGCGCAGCACCGGTACTTCGGCCGCGCAACGCGCGCTCGCATGCGGGCAGCGCGGATGGAAGGCGCAGCCCGTGGGCGGCGCCAGCGGGCTGGGCAGTTCGCCGCGGATCGGCTGGTGCGCTGGCGGGCTGGCGCCCAGGCGCGGCGCGTCGGCCAGCAGGGCACGGGTATAGGGATGGTTGGGCGCGCCGAACACGTCGCGCGCAGCGCCGCTCTCGACGATGCGGCCCAGGTACATGATCACCACGCGGTCCGACATATGCTCCACCACCGCCAGGTTGTGGCTGATGAAGACATAGGTCAGTTCGTGTTCGCGCCGCAGCTGCATGAACAGGTTGATGATCTGCGCCTGCACCGAGACGTCGAGCGCGGACACGGCCTCGTCGCAGATCAGCAGGCGCGGGCGCAGCGCCAGTGCGCGGGCAATGGCCACGCGCTGGCGCTGGCCGCCGGAGAACTCATGCGGAAAGCGCTCGGCGTAGCTGGGATCAAGCCCCACCTGCTGCAGCAGATCGCCGGCGAACGACGCCGCGCGCGCACGCTTGACCATGCCGTGATAGACCGCGCCTTCGGTAATGGCCTGGCCGATGCGCAGCCGCGGGTTAAGCGAGGCATAGGGGTTCTGGAACACCATCTGCACAGCGCGGTGATAGCCGGCGGACGCGATATCGGCGCGCCTGCCTTCCCACGCAATCTCGCCGCCCGTCTGCGGCAGCAGCCCCGCCAGCATGCGGCCCAGCGTGGACTTGCCGCAGCCGGACTCGCCGACCACACCCAGCACCTCGCCCTTCTTCACCTGCAGCGAGACATCATTGACGGCATGCACCGCCTGCACTGGCTTGCCGGCCATGCGTCCCAGCAGGCCGGGCCTCATGGAGAAGCGTTTCTGCAGATTGCGCGCTTCGAGCATGACTGTCATGCCAACTCCAGGGGATAAAAGCAGCGCAGCGTCCGGCCGCGCACGGTGGTTTCGGCGGGCGCCTGGCGGCATGCGTCCTGCGCGCGCTGGCAGCGCGGCGCAAAAGCACAGCCCGGTGGCAGCGCGGCCAGCGCCGGGGCCGCGCCCGGGATCGCGCGCAGCGTTGCGCCGCGCATGGCCGGCGTGGGCAGGGAATCCAGCAACCCGCGCGTGTACGGATGCAGCGGCCGCTCAATCAGGTCGGCGACCGGGCCCTGCTCCACCACCCTGCCCGCGTACATCACGCAGACGCGGTCGACCAGGTCCTTGACCACGGCCAGGTCATGGCTGATCCAGATCGCGGCGGCACCGGTCTCGCGCACCAGCTGCTTCATCTCGTAGAGGATCTGCGCCTGGATGGTGACGTCCAGTGCGGTGGTGGGCTCATCGGCAATGATCAGGTCCGGGCGGTTGATCAGCGCATTGGCGATTGCCACGCGCTGGCGCATGCCTCCCGACAGCTCATGCGGATAGGCGCGCATGCGCTGCTCCGGCGCCGGGATGCCCACGCGCGTGAGCGCGTCGACTGCCTGCGCGTGCGCTTGCGCGCGGGTGCGGCGGTGATGCACCAGCACGGTCTCGGCCAGCTGGTCGCCCACGCGCATCACCGGGTTGAGCGACATCATCGGATCCTGGAACACCATCGCGATGCGGTCGCCGCGCAGCGCCTGCCACTGGCGCGGCGAACACGCCAGCAGCTCCCGTCCCTTGAAGCGCACCGAACCGCCAGTGACACGCCCGGGCGGGTCCAGCAGGTTCATCAGCGAAAACGCCGTCACCGACTTGCCCGAGCCTGACTCGCCGACGATGCCGAGGATCTCGCCCGGCTCCAGCGCAAACGACACGCCATCCACCGCCTTCACGGCCCCGCGCGCGAGCGCGAAGCTGGTGCTCAGGCCGGTAACTTCCAGTAGTGCCATGCCGGGCTCCTTACCCTTCCAGCCGCGGATTGAGCACGCGGCGCAGGCGGTCGCCCACCAGGTTGATCGAGCCGATCAGCAGCACCAGGGCCACGCCCGGGAAGATGCTGATCCAGTACTTGTTCGACAGCATGTATTCGAAGCCATTGGCGATCAGCATGCCCAGCGACGGCTGCGTGCGCGGCAGCCCGATGCCGAGGAAGCTCATGGTGGCCTCCAGCGTGATCGCATGCGCGATCTGCAGCGTTCCGGTCACCACCAGCGGCGCCATGCAGTTGGGCAGGATATGGCGGAACATCACGCGCAGCGCCGGCAAGCCCTGGCCAAGCGCGGCCTCGACATATTCCTTGCGCCGCTCCACCTGCGCCGCGCCGCGCACGGTGCGGGCAAAGTAGGCCCACTGCACGATCACCAGCGCCAGAAGGGTCTTGTCCACGCCCTGCCCCAGCACCGCCAGCAGGATCAGCGCCACCAGCACCGCGGGCAGGCTCAGCTGCAGGTCGACCACGCGCATGATGGCGGCATCCGCCACCCCGCCGAAGTACGCCGCGGCCAGGCCCACGGCGCTGCCGACCATCAGCGCCACCACCGCGCTGATCACGCCCACGCCCACGCTGATACGGATGCCATAGAAGATGGCGCTGAGCAGGTCGCGCCCGGCGCCGTCGGTGCCCAGCCAGTAATGCGGCCGGCCTTCGTAGCCGACACTGCCCGGCGGCAGTTCGGAGTCGATCACCGACACCGTGGCGAGGTCATAGGGATTCTGCGGGCTGATCACATGGGCCAGCACGGCAACCAGCAGCAGCGCCACCAGCAGTGCCAGCGCGGCGGCGGAGACGCGGTTGGCGCAGAAGCGCCGCAGCAGCGAGGGCCGTGCCGCAGGCGGCGCGGCGGCAGGCGCCGGTTCCGCCGCGGCCGGCGCAAGCGCGGGCACGGCAGTGTCGGCTTCAGATACAGGCAGGGACATCGGTTCAGTCTCGTTCTTTTGGAGGGAGAAAAGCGGCGGAGGCGGGATCTAGGCCGGCTTGTGCCGCAGGCGCGGGTCCAGCACCACGTAGAGCAGGTCGACCACCAGGTTCAGCACCACGAACAGCACCAGCGTGACCAGCAGGTAGGCCACCACCACCGGACGGTCCAGCGCCAGCACCGAATCGATGATCAGCTTGCCCATGCCAGGCCAGGAGAACACCGACTCGGTCACCACCGAGAACGCGATCAGGTGGCCGAACTCCAGGCCGACCACGGTGACGATCGGGATCAGCACATTGGGAACGACATGGCGCAGCACCAGCCGCGCGCCGCCCACGCCCTTGGCGCGGGCAAACTTGATGTACTCCTGACCGGCCACTTCGCGCGTGCCGGCCTCGGTGAGGCGCGCGACCAGCGAGATCTTGAACAGCGACAGCGTCAGCGCCGGCAGCAGCAGGAAGCGCATGCCTTCCCAACTGGTCACCGACAGCGGCATGCCCAGCACCGTGCTGACCGGCCCGCGCCCGCCCGAAGGCAGCCAGCCCAGGTTCACCGAGAACACCAGGATGCAGATCATGCCGATCCAGAAGGTCGGCATGATCACGCCGCCGAGCGAGCACGCCATCAGCATCCGCGCCAGCCGGCTATGCGGCTTGAGGCCCGCAAACACACCCATCGGGATGCCGATGCCCAGCGACAGCAGCAGCGCCGTCACGGCCAGTTCCAGCGTGGCCGGCACGCGGCTGACGATCAGCTCGATCGCCGGCCGGTTATAGATGAAGGAATCGCCCAGGTCGCCGTGCAGGGCGCCCTGCAGGAAGCGCAGGTATTGCTGCGGCATGGGCAGGTCCAGGCCGAGCGCGTGGCGCGCCTCGGTGATTTCCTGCTCGGTGGCGGTGGGGCTGACCAGCAGGTGCACCGGGTCGCCGATCAGGTTGACCGCGCAGAAGGTCAGCACCGACATGATCCACAGCACCGCAAGGCTCTGCAGCAGCCGTTTGAGAAGGGTTTCGAACATGATGATTAAAGGCGGGATAGTCCGTGGCGCGGGTCAGCGTTGCGGGGCGGCGGGCGGCGCCGGGCGGATATTGCTGGCATAGGTGAAGCCGTCGCTGCGCGGCTGCACCGCGAGCCCGTCGCGATAGGCCCACGCGGCGCGCAGGTGATGCAGCGGCACGATGCCCGCGTCGGCGGCCAGCTTCTCGGCCGCGCGCTGCTGCGCCTGGTCGCGCGGCGCCGGCGCCATGGTATGCATCGATTCCTCGATCAGCGCATCCACTGCCGCGTTGGCATAGCCGCTGCGGTTGTTGGCGCCCAGCCCGGCGGCCTTGTCCTGCGCATGCGCCACCGCCACCAGCGGCTCCAGCGAATCGCCGCTGACCGCGCCGATGCCGAGCAGGAAGACGCTGAATTCCGGCTTGCCGCCGTCGCCGCCCGAGGTGGCGCGGGTGATATAGACCGAATACGGCAGCGTGCGCACCTCGGTGCGGATGCCGGCGCGGGTCAGCATCTGCCCCACCGCCTCGCAGGTCTTGGCGTCGTTCAGATAGCGGTCGTTGGGGCAATGCAGCGTCAGGCGGAAGCCCTCGGGATAGCCAGCCTCGGCCAGCAGGCGGCGCACCCGCGCGGCATCGGCACGCGGCGCCGGCACGTTGGGGGCAAAGCCGAAGAAACCCTGCGGCACCATCTGCCCGGCCGGCACGGAATCGCCCCTGGTCACGCGCGCCGCGATCAGGTCGCGGTCGATGGCCAGGCTGATGGCCTGGCGCACCCGGGCATCGCGCAACGGATTGGCCGCCAGCGGCTGGCCGGCGTTGTCCTGCACATAAGGCGACACCGCGCGCGCCTGGTCCAGCTGCAGGTAGTTCAGCATGTACGAGGTCGCCGATACGGTGCGGATGCGGCCGTTGGTGCGCGCAAAGGCTTCGGCGATGCTGGCCGACGAGGCGTCGATCACATCCACCAGCCCCGACAGCAGCGCCGAGGCCCGCGCCGGCTCCTTCGGGATGAACTGGAACACCACCCGCTGCCACGGCTGCGGTCCGCCCCAGTAGCCCGGATTGCGCGCCAGCGTCAGCTGCTGGCCGTGCTCCCAGGCCACCAGCTTGTATGGGCCGGTGCCGATGCTGGCACTGCCATGGGCAAAGTCGGCCTCGCGCACGGCCTTGCCGAGCGAGCGCGGCAGCATCGCCACCATGCCGATGTTCTGCGGCAGCACCGGATTGGGCGAGCGCGTGCGCACGCGCAGCGTCAGCGGCCCCGTCACCTCTACCGCTGCAACCGACTTCAGGTAAGTGCGGAAGGTGCGCGCCCCCGGCAGCTTCATGGCGCGCTCGATCGAATAGCGTGCATCCTCGGCGGTGAATGCCTCACCGTTGCTGAAACGCACGCCCGGGCGCAGCTGGAATTCCCAGTTGCGGTCGTCCAGCTGGCGCCATGCCGTGGCCAGCTGGGGCACCGGGCGCAGCGCATTGTCCAGGCCGACCAGGGTCTCGTACACGTGGCCCCACAGGTTGCGGCCGGCGGCGTCCAGCACATGGGGATCGGCGGCGCTGATCTCGGCCTTGTAGCCGATGCGCAGGTCGGCGGCATGCGCGGCGTGGCCGGCCGCGAGCAGCGCGAAGGCAGCCAGGGCAGCGGCGATACGTGACGCCAGGTGGACAGCAAGGTGAGACATGGGGATCTGGTTTGTTTCTCGAAACAATGTTTCATTCAGTGATACCGCGTATCGAAGAATAAGACATCGAAGCCGTCGTCGAAAAGCAGGGTTTACCCCTGTGATTCGCGCGGCCAAAGAAAAAGCGGCGCCGAAGCGCCGCTTTTGAGATATCGGGAATTTGCGCGGTCCTGCCGCGCCCAGCCGGGTTCAGCCGCCGGTATGCCCGAGCGCGCGTGACAGCGCGGCGGCCTCCGCCACCACCATCGCCACATGCCGGTCCAGCGCCTCCTGCGTGGTCCGGCTGGCCGGGCTGGCGATGCTCAGCGACGCCACTGCCGCGCCGCTGTGATCGCGCAGCGGCGCGGCGGCAGAGACAGCATCGGCATCGCGCTCGCCAAGCGACACCGCATAGCCCGCGGCGCGGATCGCCGCAAGCTCGTCGCGCAGGGACTGCGGCTCGATGATGGTCTTGGCGGTGAAACGTTCCAGCTGGCGCGCCAGCACGGCGTCCAGCACCTCGGGCGCAGCGTAGGCAAGCAGCAGCTTGCCGGAGGCCCCCACATGCAGCGGCCGGCGGTTGCCGATCTCGGTATGCACGCGCACCGATTGGGTCGACTCATGCCGCGCCACACACACCGACTCCAGCCCGTCGCGCACGCGCACGATCACGTTCTCGCCGCAGGCCGCGCCGATCGCCGCCAGCCGCGGCGCCACCAGCTTGACCAGGTCGAACTGCTCGCGCGCGGCATTGCCCACCAGCAGCGCGTTGTAGCTGAGCTTGTAGACCGCTGCCGGCGACTCGCGCGCGATCAGGCCGCGGTGCTCCAGCGTGGTCAGCAGGCGGAACGCGCGCGCCTTGGTCAGCCCGGCCCGCCGCGCCAGTTCGGTCACGCCCAGCGATGGGTGCTCGGCCACCAGCATCAGCAAGCCCAAGGCTTCGTCCACCGCTTCAACGATGTAGGTCATCGATCCTTCTTCGCCATGTTCGTAAATGTCCCATCGCGGATTGTAGCGGTCGCCGCGAGCATTCGGTATGCACTGCGTCACACAGACAGGCGACGCAGTGCATACCGAAGGAAGATGAATCAGGCAGAGTCTCCGGCGAGGGGGCACCACCTGCGAACCCCACAATCTGGAATTTTCGAATGCAAAGCCCGGCTTATGATCGGCAGTACTCGCAGCACCTCATGCACAGATTAGAGATTGACGCAGACAACCTTGTACCTGACCAGAGCCCTGCACCGCTCGCTGCAGCAACAGCCCGACCAAGTCGTCACCATCTTCCGCGGCCGGCACCGCACTTACGCGGGCCGGGCTTGCCGATGACAACGTCTTCGATGACGAACGGGGTCTTGGCCTCGTAGAGGACAGCAGCCTTCATCCTTGTCTCCTTCGCTGCGCCGGGATGCAGCCGTTACAGCTGCACCCGGCTGCGCTTGAGCTGGAACGCCACCGTCACCCGGTCCGCCGGATAGATCGTGTCGGTGATCTCAAGGATCCTGCCCTGCGCGTCCTTGTAATGGCGGATCAGCCGCAGGCCGGCCGAGCCCGGCTCGGCGCCCAACACCGCTGCCAGCCGCGCATCGATCAGCACGCCGTGAATCACCTGCCGGATCTCGGCAATGGCCACGCCGCAATCGCGCTCGATCAGCGCGCTGACCAATAGCCTGGGGTTGTTGCGGATGGTATCCGCCAGGTGCGCCAGCGAGGCGTCGATGTAGATGTCGGCGCGCGCCACCGGCGTGCTGCCCTTGCGCGCATCGACCCGCGTGCCGGAAAAACGCAGCCATTCGCTGCCAATCGGCACCTCCAGCAGGCGGGCCTCGGCGCGGTCCAGCGTGACGCTGTGCACCGCCTCGATACTGCGGATCTCGGTGGCTGCCACCCGCACCAGGTCTTCTGCGGTGCCGAACGACTGGATGTACGACGCGTCCGGGTTGGCGCTCTCGACGATGGTCCCCACCGCCTTCTTGCGCGAGATATAGCCCCAGTCCTGCAGCAGCTTGAGTGCCGCGCGCACGGTATGGCGGCTGACGCCATGCTGCTCGGCGAGATCATGCTCGGTCGGCAGCAGGCTGCCGACCACGCGGCGGCCCTCGACGATATCCCGGACCAGGGTGCTGGCCAGCTCGGCATAGCGGGTCGAGGCGGTCGCCCCCGGCGCCGCCGGTGCTTCCGCACGCTTGTCGTTCAGTTGGTTGCGCATGGCAATGAGATGTCCCGGGCCGATGCATGAAAAATGGGTCCGCGCATTCTAAGACAAGCGGCAGCGGCACCCGGAGCCGCGCCGCTCAGGCCTCGAAGAAGCGCCGGTCCGCTTCGGCCGGCACCGTCATGCTGGCGCAAGACCTCGTCTCCCGCCGTGACTATGTCCGTACATAGTGGAGGGCGGACCAAGCTATGTCAATGATCGGAATATCCAGGAAATCTTGGCGGAAATTCACCCACCCGATACGGGTGGGCCGGCGCCTTGACTTGCCACCGAACCGCGCTGATCTCTTACTATGTACGTACATAAAGCCGCATGCCGGACGTCGCAGGGATCGACCAAATGAGCGCAACGTGCAAAAGCTGACCGACGAACGGCCGGGCGCGTGTGCAATGCGCAGCAGGTGATCGACGCCATCGAGTCTTTCAGCAGGGTGCGCACCAAGGAAGAGATCGCACAGTGCCTCGGCGGCAGGGTGCCGTTCGGCCCGGAAACCCCTGCAATATCCATGCGTAGCACCATTTGACGCACCAGAGGAGAAAAGATGAGCATCAAGGGCAAGGCCTATATCGTCGGGGCCTATGAGCACCCGACCCGCAAGGCACCGGACAAGTCGGTGGCGCAGCTGCACGCTGAAAGCGCCAAGGGCGCGCTGCAGGACGCTGGCCTGACGCTGGCCGACGTGGACGGCTACTTCTGCGCCGGCGATGCGCCGGGGCTGGGCGCGGTCAACATGGTCGACTATCTCGGTCTCAAGGTGCGCCATGTCGACTCCACCGACACCGGCGGCTCCGCCTACCTGGTCCATGTCTCGCATGCGGCGCAGGCCATCGCGGCCGGCAAGTGCAACGTGGCCCTGATCACGCTGGCGGGGCGCCCGCGCTCGGAAGGCTCCAGCGGCACGCAGGCGCGCAACTGGGGCGCCAACCTGCCCGACGCGCCGTTCGAGAGCCCCTTCAGCCCGGTCACAGTCAACCTGTACGCGATGGCGGCCATGCGCCATATGCACGAGTACGGTACCACTGCCGAGCAGTTCGCCTGGGTCAAGGTGGCCGCGTCGCACCACGCGCAGCACAACCCCCATGCCATGCTGCGCGACGTGGTCACGGTCGAAGACGTGCTGAACTCGCCGATGATTTCCGATCCGCTGCACAAGCTCGACTGCTGCGTGGTATCGGACGGCGGCGGCGCACTGATCGTGGCGCGCCCGGAAATCGCCGCCACGCTGAAACGGCCCAAGGTGAAGATCCGCGGCGCCGGCGAGTACATCAAGGGTCAGCTCGGTGGCGAAGTCGACCTGAGCTGGTCCGGCGCGCGCTTCTCGGGCGCGACGGCATTTTCCGAGGCGGGCGTCACGCCGGCCGACATCAAGTACGCGTCGATCTACGACAGCTTCACCATCACCGTGCTGATGCAGCTGGAAGACCTGGGCTTCTGCAAGAAAGGCGAAGGCGGCAGGTTCGTCGCCGACGGCAACCTGATCTCGGGCGTCGGCAAGCTGCCCTTCAACACCGACGGCGGCGGCCTGTGCAACAACCACCCGGCCAACCGCGGCGGCATCACCAAGGTCATCGAGGCCGTGCGCCAGCTGCGCGGCGAAGCCCACCCGGCGGTGCAGGTCGCCAACTGCGACCTGGCGCTGGCGCAAGGCACCGGCGGCTACCTGGGCTCGCGCCACGGCAGCGCCACCCTGATCCTTGAACGTGAATAATGCGCGGGAGCAATGACATGACGACCCCACATACCCCCTTTGCCTACAAGGCACCGGACGAGCAGCCCGACAACCTTCCCTTCTGGCAGGCCGCGCGCGAAGGGCAATTGCTGGTCAAGGTCTGCGACGACTGCGGCAAGCCTCACTGGTATCCGCGCGTGCTGTGCCCGTTCTGCATGGGCACCACCTCATGGAAGCCAGCCAGCGGCCGCGGCACCATCTACAGCTTCAGCGTGACGCGCCGCGCCGGCCCCAATCCGTTCTGCATCGCCTACGTGAAGCTGGACGAAGGCGTGACCATGATGACCCATATCGTCGACTGCGACCTCGACACGGTGCGGATCGGACAGAAGGTACAGGTGAAGTTCTCGCCCAGCGATGGCGGCGCACCGGTACCGACGTTCACGCTGGCCTGAGGCCGGCTGCTGGATGGGCGATACCGCGCTCTGACGGCAACTGCAACATGACAGTAAAGACAACCATGACCCACAACTATCTGCCCGATGCAGGCGTCACCGCCGTCCCCGCGGGTCCGCTTGCGGTGGACGCCGCAGTGGCGCTCGGCGACGTGCCGCGCGTCTTCCATATGCCGCACACCACCCTGGCGGAGAACCTTGAGATCTCGGCCCGGCGCTTCCCCGACAAGGTCGCGGTCCAGTTCTACCACGGCGCCACCACCTATGCCGAACTGCTGGCGCAGGTGGAGCGCATGGCCGGCTACCTGCAGCAGGCATGCGGCGTGCGCCGCGGCGACCGCGTGGTGCTGCTCAGCCAGAACAGCCCGCAGTTCATCGTGGCCTACCACGCGATCCTGCGCGCCGATGCCGTGGTGGTGCCGGCCAACGCCATGCTGCTGGAAGACGAGCTGCGCCATATCGTCACCGACAGCGGCGCGGTGGCCGCGTTTGCCGCAAGCGAGCTGGTCGGCCAGGTGGCGCCGCTGGTCGGCACCACGCCGCTGCGCCACGTGATCGTGCATCACTATGGCGATGCCCTGCCCGCGCAGCCCGACGACGGACTCTCGATTCCGGACTGGGTGCAGCAGCGCTCGTCCGGCACGGCGTTGCCGGCCGGCGCGGTCCACTGGCAGCAGGCCATGGCCGCCGGCTCCACGCCATCGCCGCGCTCCGCAGGCCTGGACGACCTGTGCATGCTGCCCTACACCTCGGGCACCACCGGGGCGCCCAAGGCCTGCATGCACACGCACCGCACGGTGATGGTGTCGGTGGCGGGCTCGCAGCTGTGGCGGCGCTCGCACGCCGAATCGACCTTCCTGGCAGTGGCGCCGATGTTCCACCTGCTCGGGCTGCAGAACGGCGTCAACGCGCCGGTCTACATGGGCGGCACCATCGTGCTGCTGCCGCGCTGGGACCGGCGCACCGTGGCGCAGCTGGTGGCGCGCCATCGCGTCACGTTCTGGGCTGCGCCGCCGCCGATGCTGGTGGAGTTCTTCGCGCAGCCAGGTATCGAGTCATTCGACCTGAGCAGCCTGGCCTGCGTGGTCGGGGGCGGCGCGGCGGTGCCCGACAGTACCGCGCGGCTGATGAAGGAGCGCTACGGACTGCAGTTTGTCGAAGGCTACGGCCTGACCGAGACTGCCTCGTTCATCATCGCCAACCCGCTTGCCGCAGCGCGCTCCGGGCACCTGGGCGTGCCGACCTACGGCGTCGATGCGCGCGTCATCGATCCCGCCACGCTGACCGAAGTGCCGCGCGGCGAGGTCGGCGAGATCGTGGTGCACGGCGCGCAGGTGATGCTGGGCTACTGGAACCAGCCCGCGGCCAATGCCGAGAGCTTTATCACGATCGACGGCAAGCGCTTCTTCCGTACCGGCGACCTTGCCAGCGTCGATGCCGACGGCTACTTCGTCATGCGCGACCGCCTCAAGCGCATGGTCAACGCCTCGGGCTACAAGGTGTGGCCGGCCGAGGTGGAAGCGATCCTGCATACCCACCCTGCCATCCTGGAAGCCTGCGTGATCGCCGCGCGCGATCCGCACCGGGGCGAGACCGTGAAGGCGGTGATCGTGCGGCGTGACGGCGCCGGCGTTTCCGAGGAAGAGTTGCTGGCGTGGTGCCGCACCAGCATGGCGACCTACAAGGCGCCGCGCATCGTGCAGTTTGTCGAACGCCTGCCGCGCTCCGCCACCGGCAAGATCGCGTGGCGCGAACTGCAGGAGCAGGAGATGCAGGGAGCTCCGTTGCCGAACCGCAAGGCCTAGTGTCCTGCTCCGCAGACAGAACGGCGCGCCGAGCTTCGTCGAAGTCGCGGGCGTGGTGCAGCCGGCACCGGCGCCGCGATTCCTCGGCACGCCTTCCGAGATCTCCGGCCCCGCGCCGGCGCGCGGCGAGCATGGCGCCGCCGCGCTGCGCGACTGGGGCTTCGATGCCGATGGCGTGGCACAGCTGCAGGCACAGGGCCTGGGACTGATGGCAGAGCGCTAAGGCGCACACGCGCGGCAGGCGCCGCGCCGCACAACTCAATGTCCACCTGGCCGGCATCGTCCGGCCGCGTGTTTTGCTCCGGCCCCGTGCCGGAGCATTCTTTTCATGGCTGCCCCGCTGCGTGGCACCGCCACCTAGGGCAATCTCGCCCAGCCGATATGGGGGGCATGCAAGGTGCCGGGCATCCTATAACTTCCCACATGCAGCCCTTCTTGCTGCGCAGTCTCCTACCCCCCTTCCCGAGGTATCACATCATGCGCATGAAGTCCCTGATCGCGATGGCAGCGATGGCGTGGAGCGCCGCCTGCGGTGCCCAGAGCTACCCGTCGCGTCCCATCACCGTTGTTGTCCCGGGCCCGCCCGGCGGCGCCACCGACACCGTGGCGCGCGCACTGGCCGAGGACATGGGCAAGCGTCTCGGGCAAACCATCATCGTCGACAACAAGCCCGGCGGCGCGGGCGTGATCGCGGTGCAGGCCATCACGCGCAGCGCGCCGGACGGCTACACCATCCTGCTCACCCACTCCTCGCCGCTGATCAACACGCCGCACCTGTACCGCAACGTGCCGTATGACGTGCGCCGGGACCTGGCCTTTGTCACCGAACTCTGCATCGCCAAGATCGTGCTGGCCGTGAACCGGGACGTGCCGGTAAAGAACATGCAGCAGTTCCTCGACTGGGCCGCGAAGAACAAGGGCAAGGTCAGCTACGGCTCCTATGGCGTCGGCACCTTCCCGCACCTTGTCGGCGCGCACCTGAACCAGGTGCGCGGCCTGGACATGGCGCATGTGGCCTACAAGGGTGAAGCGCCAATGGCGCAGGACATGATCGCCGGCAATATCGCCTGGGCGATCGGCTCGATGAGCACGCTCGGCCCGCATATCAAGAGCGGCCGGCTTACCGCCCTCGCCGTGATGGGCGACAAGCGCATCAAGGAGCTGCCCGACGTACCGACCATGGCCGAGGCCGGGCTGAAGGAGCAGGAACTGCGCTCGCCCGCCTGGCTTGGCCTGTTCGCGCGCTCCGGCACGCCGGCGGCGGTGCTGTCGCGGCTGGAAGCGGAAGCGCGGGCGTCGGTCCAGTCGCCGACCATGCGCGCGCGGCTCTAGGCACTGGCCATGGATCCGGTGGGCAACTCGCCGGCGGAGTTCCGGCGCGAATTCGACGCGACCGAGCCCGTGGTCGCCCAGATGATCAAGGCCAGCGGCGCCACCGCGGAATAAGGCAAGCGCGCAGCCGGGTGGCCAGTGCGGTCAGCCCGGCCGCTGCAACGCGCTGCGCGCCACCAGGATCGCATCGTAGCGGCGCGACACATTGAGCTTGGCGTAGATCTGGCGCAGGTTCCACTTGACGGTGTCGACGCTCAGGTTGAGCACCAGCGCAATGCGCTTGTTCGACATCGACTGCTCAAGCAGCGCGAGGATCTCGCGCTCGCGCCCGCCCCCATCGGCAACCTCGTCCGGATCGGGCGGGGTTGGCTCCAGGAACAGGCCACGCGCGCACCACTGGCCAGCAGATATAAGGCGACGCCTTGTGACCGGGCACCCGGCAAACCCTCCCCCACCTGTTGCTGGTGGCCTGCGGGTGCTGCGCGCGTCTCACCCGGGCCACGCGGACAGCCGGCCAGGCGTGGCTTGGCCGCCGCGCCGCGTCTGCCAGTACAATCGCGACAACGTGCCGCCTTTGGCCGGCATCGCGCTGCCCCACCCGCATTTCCTCCGCATCTCACCTGCACCGTCCTGCCTCGCCCATGCCCCAGACGCCAGCCAATCCGCCAGCCGCTCCCCGCAGCCAGCCCGCCGCGCCAGTCTCGCAGCCGTCCCGGCCGGCGTCGCTGCGCAGCGCGGCGCGCGTGGTCGCGCGCGAGCGCCTGCTGGTGCAGTTGACCGAGGCACGGCGCCGGCGCTGCATCGTGCTGCAGGGCCCGGCCGGCTACGGCAAGACCGCGCTGCTGACCGCGTGGCGGCTGGACCTGCTCGCGCTCGGCTTCGACATGGCCGCGCTGACGCTGGAGCCGGCCGACAACGAGCGCCAGCGCTGGCTCGACCGCCTGCTCGGCTGCCTGTCCGAGGTCAGCCCCGCGCTGACGCGCGAAGCCATGGTCCTGGCCGACCGCGGCACCGACGACGAAGCCGTCGAGCGCGCCATCATCGCGCTGGTGCGCGGCATTGCCGCCCACCCGCGCGACGTGACCCTGGTGCTCGACGACGTGCACCACCTGACGGCGCGCGTGCTGGAGCCGCTGCAGTGGCTGCTCGACTATGCCCCGGCCAATTTCCATGTGGTGCTGGCCTCGCGCGTGGCGCTGCCGCTGTCGCTCGGGCGCCTGCGCGACCAGGGCATGCTGCTGGAGCTGGACCAGCGCGACCTGCGCTTCACGCTGGCTGAATCGCAGCATTTCCTGCGCGCCCAGCTGGGCGACATCAGCCCGCGCGATGCGCGCATGCTGCACGAGCTGACCGACGGCTGGGTGGCCGGCCTGCAGCTCTTTGCCGCGCACTGGAAGCGCAAGAAGGCCAACGCCAGCGGCCTCACCTTTGCCACCGGCTTCGTGCAGGCCAGCGTGCAGGATGCCGGCGCCTTCGCAGAATATTTCGAACGCGAGGTGCTGTCGCGCCTGGCGCCGGACGAAGCCGAGCTGCTGGTGCGCGCCGCCGCGTGCGAACGCTTCACCGCGTCGCTGTGCGAGGCCCTGGGCGAGCAGGCGCTGGGCGAAGGCGAGATCCTGGCGCTGCTGGCGCGGCTGGAACAGGAGAACCTCTTCATCACCCCGGCGCAGGGCCCCGAGCGCGAATCCTGGTACCGGTTGCATCCGCTGCTGCGCGAAACCCTGGCCCAGCGCTTCCGCTCGCGCAGCGAGGCCCAGCAGCGCGCCGTGCACGCGGCGGCCTGGCGCTGGTTCCGCGACCATCGCATGCTGGAAGAGGCCGTGCGCCATGCGGTGCTGGCCGGCGACGCCGACACCGCCGCCGACCTGGTGCAGCGCTATGCCGACACCCTGATCATGCGCGGCGAGGTGCGCAAGGCGCTCGGGCTGCTGCGCGCCATCCCCGCCTACCAGGTGCAGGCGCGCCCCGAACTGCGCCTGCTGGCGCTGCGCACGCAGATGTTCTCGCGCGAGCTGGACGCGTGCGCCGCGGCCGCGGACCGGCTCGAGGCCGACATCCCGCCGGGCGACGCCTCGCTGCGCTACCGGCTCGCGCTGCTGCGCTTTTCCCTGGTGCTGCTGCAAGACGACAGCCAGGGCGCGCTGGCGCTGCTGCCGCAGATCGAGAACGTGCCCGCCGACATGCCGGCGCTGTTTATCGGCTCGCGCAACAACCTGCTGTCGTGGCTCTACATGCACCTGGGGGACTACGAGCGCGCCCGCCGCATCCAGACCGAGGCAGCGCCGCTGGTGATCGACGGCGTGCCGCTGCTGGGCACCGCCAGCGGCATGCTCAACGGGCGCTGCATGATCGGCTTCAGCCATGCGCTGGAAGGCAACATGATCCAGGCCGAGCGCGTCGCCCGCGACGTGCTGCGCGAAGTCGAGCAAGCGGGCCACGGCGGCGCCGAGCCGGAGTACTTTGCCGCGGCCCTGCTGGGCGAGGCGCTGTACGAGCAGAACGACCTGGAGGCTGCACGCCGGCTGCTGGAGGACCGCGTCGACGTGCTCGAGCGGGTCTCGATCCCGGACTCGGTGCTGCGGGTGCACACCGTGCTGGCAGCCGCGCACTGGATCTGTGGCCACCGGCTCGATGCCTTCGTGCAACTGGAGCGGCTGGAAGACTACGGCACCCAACTGCGCCTGGACCGGCTGGTCGCGCAGAGCCTGGCCAACCAGATCCGGCTGCACCTGGCCAGCGGCGACATTGCCGCCGCCGAGGCCGCGCTGGCGCGCCTGGATGCCATTGCCGCACGCCATCGCAACGCGCCGCGCGGCTCGCTGGACGCCATCCACATGGTGACCGAACGCGCCCACCTGCTGTTCAGCCTGGCGCATGACGACATGCGCGGGGCCGAGGCCCGCACCGCAGCGCTGATCGCGTACTGCGAGGCGCGCGGCTGGCAACGCCACGTGGCGCAGATGCACATGCTGGCGGCCGTGGTGGCATCGCGCCGCGGCGACGCCGAGGCGGCACGCACGCATGTGCTGGAAGGCTTGCGCCGCGGCCACCGGCTCGGGCTGATGCGCAGCGTGATCGATGCCTGCCCCGGCGCGCTCGGCCAGATCGTGCGCGTGGCCGCGGACACCACGCTGGACCCGGTGCTGGCCTTCTATGTCGAACGCCTGCAGGCCACCGTGCCGCCGCGCGCCGCGCAAGCCGGCGCAGCGGGCGGCGCGGCCGCGGCTGCCGCGCCCGCCGGCAACCCGGCCCGGGCCGACGCGCGCCTCGAGGAACTGAGCGACCGCGAAGCCGATGTCGTGCGCCTGCTCGGCCAGGCCCTGCCCAACAAGAAGATTGCGCGCACCCTGGGCCTGTCGCCGGAGACGGTGAAATGGCACTTGCGCAACATCTTCCGCAAGCTGGGCGTGAGCAGCCGCGACGAGGCCGTGGCCCGCGCCCGCGACCGCGAGCTGGACCAGGCGCCGCCTGACGCGCCGCACTGACGGCGCAACCGCCCCCTCTCCCTCCCCCCTCC
>NZ_JBYTAG010000068.1:0-38953 GCF_058787995.1 Cupriavidus sp. FW305-27 | reverse complement strand
GCCCCCGTCTCCCCCGCCCCCTCCGCAAGCTGCGATACCCAGGCAGCAGGCGATGAAGAATCGGCAAAGCGAGGATCGAAGTGCTTCGGACATGGCGCGCTCCTGTCACGGCTCGGGCACAGCCTGCCATGCAAGAACCGATCCACGGCCCTGGCACAAGTCCCGCCGGGCCTTTCCGGCGGCTGGCGTGCCTCGCCCTTGTAAAAGATACCTCATGCGCGCGGCATCGGCGATGCATGCGGGCTTGTCCGTCTGGGACTTCGAGCGCCGTGGCCGTCAGTTGAAGGTGCGCGACGACGGCCAGGCCGTTTTCAACAGCACGCCCCATATCGTGATGGCCGCGCTTGAGGGGCTGGGCGTCGCCTTCCTCCCGGAAGAGGAATTTGCACCCCACATCGAGGAAGGTCGGCTGGTACGCGTGCTGGAAGACTGGTGCCCTCCGTTTGCGGGCTACCACCTGTACTACCCCAGCCGCCAGGCATCGCCAGCCTTTTCGCTGGTGGTGAATGCACTTCGCGTTGGTGGGTCGGCCCGCCGCTAGGGTGGTCAGGGCGGTGTCAGCCGCATCGTTGATATCACCGTGAAGACGCCCTCCTTCCTCAACCGCAGCAGCGGAATCCGACGAAGGGGTCGCTGCGGTGCGGCAGGTAGAAGTTCCGGTAGCGAGGATGCTGCATGCGGGCATGGGTGGCGAACGATCCGCCGCGAACCGAGCGATGCGTGTGAAACCAGGGGGCGGAATATTCCTGGTAGGGATCGGGCGAGAACCCTGCATAGGGCACGAAAGGATCAGCCGTCCATTCCCACACGGCGCTACCCCAGCGGATCAGGTCATGCGTTGCCGCATACTCCCATTCGGCTTCCGTGGGCAAGCGCTTGCCGGCCCAGCGGCAATAGGCTTCCGCCTCGTGGGCATTGATATGACACACCGGCTGTTCGGGCGGCAGCGGCACCCACTGCCCGAACCAGCGCAACGCCCATTGCCCCGCGGTGCCGCCGGCTGTCCGGCGCCAGCGCACCGGATGCGCCAGCCTGCTCTGTTGCAGCCATGCGCGTCCGTCGTCTGACCACCATTGATGGTCGCGGTAGCCGCCGGCGGCCACGAATTCCGCAAATGCGGCATTGCTGACGCAAGTGCGATCGATGTGGAAAGGGGCGATGTGGACCGGGTGGGACCACTTCTCGTTGTCGAAGACGAACCCGTCGCCCCCGATGGGCGACCCCATTGCGAACGTGTCGCCGCCTGCGGCTGCCGAGCCGGCGCCCGGCGCAATGGAAGGCATGCCGAGCGGGGCATGCAGCGGATAATCGAGCGTCTGGCGCATATAGGTCAGCGCCTCCGCATGCATGTCTTCGTGGAACAAGGCGAGCCGGAAGAAATAGAGCGCAGCGTCGGTATCGTCCGACGTGGCGAGCCTGGCGCGAACGTGCTCCAGCACGGCGGCTGCGTAGTCGCGAATCTCGGAGAGCCGGGGCAGCGCAAGATGCCATCGGTCCCGGTGGGCGACGCGCATGGAATCGAAGAGGCGGTCGGCGTCCGGCAGCATGGACGGGAGGCTGGCCACCCAGCAGCCGTCCTGGCCGGCACGTGGCTCCCGCAGCACCCATTGCTCCGTGAACCAGGCGATATGGGCATACTCCCACAAGGGCGGATTGATTCCCGCGTCATAAGGAACCTGCCATTGGGACGGCGGCAGCTCCTCAAGCACGGCCCAGGTGCGCCGGTGCGCATCGGCAAACGCCGCATCCAGCTCGAACTTGTTTATCCTTCTTGCTGCCGCCCCCTCAGAACCTGTCGTCATGCGTCCTCCCAAGGCCACCGTCGCGATTATCAGTCCAGCGCTGCGCAAAGCCAACAATGGCAACTGGCAAACCGCCAATCGCTGGGCCCGGTTCCTGCAGGGGGACTACGATGTCACGCTGGCCGCTGAATGGTCGACGGCCAGCCAGGGCGGCGCCCTGCCCGACTGCCTGATCGCCCTGCACGCCCGGCGCTCGGCCGAGTCCATCGCCAGGTTTGCCGAGGCTTGTCCGGATCGTCCGCTGATCGTCGTGCTGACCGGCACCGATCTGTACCGCGACATCCGCACCGATGCATCGGCCCAGCGCTCGCTCGAACTCGCCACCCACCTGGTGGTGCTGCAGGACGAAGGGCTGGCCGAACTGGCGGCCGCGCATCGCGCCCGGTGCCGGGTGATCTACCAGTCTGCCCCGGCATGCGCGCCCGTGGCGCCCCGCCAGAATCACTTCGACGTCGTGCTGGTCGGCCACATGCGGGCGGAAAAAGACCCGCTGACGCCCATGCGCGCGCTCTCGCTGCTTCCCGACGATTCGCGCGTGCGCCTGATCCACATCGGCGGCGCGCTGGATGACGCCTATCGGCAGGAGGCCCTGGCGCTGGAAGCACGAGCCTGGCCCGGCGTGCGGCGCTATGTCTGGCTCGGAAACCTGCCCCATGACGAAACCCTGCAGCACATCCGGAAAGCACAGGCCATGGTGATCTCCAGCGCCATGGAAGGCGGCGCCAACGTGATCATCGAGGCCGTCGCCAGTGGCGTGCCGGTGCTGGCCAGCCGCATCCCGGGCAACGTCGGCATGCTGGGCCGTGACTACGAAGGCTATTTTCCGTTGGGTGACGCCGCGCAATTGGCGCTGGTGCTGGAACGCACCAGCCGGGATGCCGGGTTCCTGGACCGCCTGCGGCAGCAATGCGCAATTCGCGCGCCGCTGTTCGCGCCGGCGCGGGAACGGGCGGAAGTGAGTAAACTTGTCGCCGACGCCTTGAAACCAGAATGACTCGGAGCCCCGCAGTGGACCAGCCAAACAACGCAAAGATCAAGCTCACCGCCTTCTCCCACGGCGGCGGGTGTGGGTGCAAGATTGCCCCCGGTGTGCTTTCTGAAATCCTCAGGAATTCGGTCGGCTTCCCTGCTCCGGCAGCCCTGCTGGTCGGCAAGGAAACCAGCGACGACGCGGCGGTCTACCAGCTCAATGACAGCCAGGCCCTGATCGCCACCACGGACTTCTTCATGCCGGTGGTGGACGATCCGTACGATTTCGGGCGTATCGCCGCCACCAACGCCATCTCCGACGTCTATGCCATGGGCGGAACCCCGATCATGGCGCTGGCGCTGGTCGGCATGCCCATCGAGAAGCTGCCGCCTGAGGTCATCGGCAAGATCCTCGAAGGCGGCGAATCGATCTGCGCCCAGGCGGGCATCCCGGTCGCGGGCGGCCACACCATCGATTCCCTTGAGCCGATCTACGGGCTGGTGGTCCTTGGTCTGGTGCACCCGAACCGGGTCAAGAAGAACAGCGGCGCCAAGGCGGGCGACAAGCTGATCCTCGGCAAGCCGTTGGGCGTGGGCGTGTTGTCCGCCGCGGTGAAGAAGGACAAGCTCGACGCGGCCGGCTATCAGGAACTGATTGCCTGCACCACCAAACTCAACACGCCCGGCCGACTGCTGGCCGAAGTGCCGGCTGTCCACGCGCTGACCGACGTGACCGGCTTCGGCCTGCTCGGCCACCTGCTGGAGCTGTGTCGTGGCGCGGGCGTCGGCGCGCGGCTGGACATGGCGCGGATTCCACTGCTGCCGCGGGTCGAGCGCATGGCCGCCGAAGGGCTGGTGACCGGCGCATCGGGGCGCAACTGGGTCAGCTACGGCAGCGAGGTGGACCTGTCCACGTCGGTCACGCCAAGCCAGCAGGCACTGCTGACCGATCCCCAGACCAGCGGCGGCTTGCTGGTGTCGTGCGCACCGGAAGCCGTGGACGAGGTCCTGGAGATCTTTAACCGGGAAGGCTTCGCAGACGCTGCCGTGATCGGAGAAATGACGCAAGGAGCCGCCCGTGTTGCCGTTGCTTAAGCGCCTTGCCGCGCTGACCCTGCTGGGCTTTGCCGGCCTCGCCAGTGCCCAGGCTGTCCTGAAGGTCTCGGCCATTCCCGACGAGTCCCCCACCGAACTGCAGCGCAAGTTCGCGCCGCTCGGCAACTACCTGGAGAAGGAAACCGGCATGAAGGTGAAGTTCGTGCCCGTCACGGACTACGCTGCGGTGGTCGAAGCGCTGGCCACCGGCAAGATCGACATGGCGTGGCTGGGCGGCTTTACCTATGTGCAGAGCAAGATCCGGACGAAGGGAGCCACCATCCCCATCGTCCAGCGCCAGGAAGATGCCGCCTTCACCAGCAAGTTCATCACCGCCGACAGCGCGATCAAGTCACTGGCCGACCTCAAAGGCCACACCTTCGTCTTCGGCGCGCCGTCCTCTACCTCCGGCCACCTGATGCCACGGCACTTCCTGCTGCAGGCGGGCATCGACCCGGACAAGGACTTCAAGACGCTCGCCTATTCGGGCGCCCACGATGCGACGGTGGCTTTCGTGCAGGCCGGCAGGGCCGACGCCGGCGTGCTCAATGCCTCGGTGTGGGACAAGCTGGTGGAGCAGCGCAAGGTGGATCCCGCCAAGGTCAGGGTATTTGCTGTCACACCGCCCTATTACGACTACAACTGGACCGTGCGCGGCGGGCTCGATCCGGCCTTGCGCAAGAAGCTGACCGAAGCATTCCTGCGGCTGGACCCGGCCAATCCCGAGCAGCGCGAGATCATGGCATTGCAGCGGACCGCCAGGTACATTCCCACCCGGCCCGAAAACTACGACGGCATCGAGGCCGCAGCCCGGGCCGCGGGCCTGATCCGGTGATGCCGGTCTGATGAGCTTCCGCCTGGACGCCGCCAGCGTCAGTTACGCCAACGGACAGCGTGCGCTCAGCCAGATCACGTTGGCGGCCAGCCGCGGCGAGCCCATCGCCGTCATCGGTCCGTCCGGAGCCGGCAAGACCTCCTTGCTGCGCTTGCTGGCAACGTCGCTGCGGCCAAGCGAGGGCCGTGTGGAGGTGCTGGAGCAAAGCCCCTGGGCGGTATCCGCCGCACGCCTGCAGCAGTTGCGCTGCCGCATCGGCATGGTGCACCAGGCGCCGCCGATGCCGCCGCGCCAGCGCGTGGTCACGGCCATCCTTGCCGGCCGCCTGGGCATCTGGCCCGCCTGGAAATCCTTGCTGTCGCTGGTCTATCCGGCAGACATCGATGGTGCCGGCGAACAGCTCGCCCGCCTTGAGCTGGCCGACCGCCTGTTCGACCGGTGCGATCAGCTCTCGGGCGGTCAGCTGCAGCGCGTGGGCGTCGCCCGCGTGCTTTACCAGCGCCCGGAATTGATCCTGGCGGACGAACCGGTCTCGGCAATGGACCCGGTGCTGGCCAACCTCACCCTGGGCGAGCTGCGCAGGGAAGCGGATACACGCGCGGTGCCCCTGGTCGCCAGCCTGCACGCAGTGGATCTGGCGCTGCGCTGGTTTCCCCGCATCGTCGGCCTGAAGGCGGGCGAGATCGCCTTCGACCTGCCGGCCGAGCGCGTCACCGACGCGCTGCTGCGCGAACTCTATGCCTCCGAAAGCGCATCGCCACCGGTACAGGGCAGCCAGGCCCTGACGAGCATCGCGGCAGGTGCGAGCGCCGCCATCGGTGGCGACACCCAACCCAGGCCGGCGTGCCGATGACCGCCCACCCGCGCGATCCCCAGGCGCTGCGGCGCGCCAGCGGCCTGGTGCTCGCGCTGCTTCTGCTGTGGCCATTGTTGCAGCTGTCCCGGTTCAGCCCTTCAGCCTTGTTCGACACCGGAAACCTCAAGGTGATGGGCGCCTTCGTGCGCAACTTCCTTCCCCCCGAGGTTTCGCCCGGATTCCTCGGGCTTGTGGTCAACGCCACGCTGGAAACGCTGGCGATCGCCACCGCGGGCATTGCGCTCGCCTTTGTGATCGCAACACCTCTGGCCGTGGCCTTGACGGGCAGCCTGTCGGTGTCGCGCATCGGCCCCGGCCGGGGCCGCAAGCCGCGCATGGCGGTGCGCGCTGGCGTGCGCGCCCTGGTGCTGCTGCTGCGCGGGGTGCCGGAGTTGGTGTGGGCACTGGTCTTCGTGCGCGCCCTCGGCCTGGGGGCGGCGGCGGGCGTGCTCGCCCTGGCCATCACCTATGGCGGCATGCTGGCAAAGGTCTATGCGGAAATCCTCGAATCCAGCGACAAACGCGCCGTGGATGCCCTGCTTGGCAGCGGCAGCGGGCGCCTGGCGGCACTGTTCTATGGGCTGCTTCCCCATGCCTCGCAGGAGCTGGTCTCGTACACCGTCTACCGCTGGGAATGTGCCATCCGGGCTTCCGTGGTCATGGGCTTCGTTGGCGCCGGCGGACTTGGGCAGTTGATGGACCAGGCCATGAAACTGCTCAACGGCGGGGAAGCCGCGACCATCCTGCTAGTGTTCCTGCTGCTGGTCCTGCTGGCGGACGCGCTCAGCGCGCACCTGCGCAAGCTGCTCGACTGAATCATGGCGCACAAGGTCAAGGCCGCTCAATTCTGCATGCGCTGCCTGCTCACCCTGATCGCGGTGGCCGCCGCGGTTTCGGGCAGCTTCGCGTATCTGTCGCTCGATCTGGGCCAGCTTTTTTCCGCGGACGCTGCAGCCGAGATGGCGCGCTTCCTGCTGACGTTCTTCCCGCCGCAGCTGTCACCCGCTTTTTTGGCCAGAACCGCTGGCAGCATGCTCGAAACGCTCGCGGTTTCCGCGGTGGGCACGCTGTGTGCGGCGGTGCTGGGTTTTGGCCTGGCACTACCGGCTTCCGGGCTCTACGGCGATGCGCTGCGCGCCTTGTCGCGCTTGCTACTGAACCTGTTGCGCTCGATCCCCGAGCTGGTATGGGCTGCCCTGACCGTACTCGCAGTCGGCCTTGGACCGTTTGCCGGCACCCTCGCCCTGGCACTGCATACCGCGGGCGTGCTCGGTCGCCTGTTCGCCGAGGCGCTGGAGAATGCGCCGCGCGCACCCGCCCGCGCGCTGATGGAAGGGGGCACTCCTGCCGCGCTGGTCTTCATGTACGGGACGCTGCCCTGCGTATGGCCCCAGTTTCTGGCCTACATCCTGTACCGCTGGGAAACGAATATCCGCGTGGCGGCAATCCTTGGCTTTGTCGGCGCCGGCGGGCTTGGGCAGATGTTGTATTTCGAGCTGTCCCTGTTCCATCTGCCCCAGGCTTGCACGGTGATCATCGCCATGCTTGCCCTGGCGGCCGTGGTCGACACGGCCAGCGCGATCATGAGGGGTGGCCGGCATTCGTGAAGCGGCGCCGGCGAGGCTTGCGGGTACATCCTGCCGACAGGTGGACGTGATCGTCCTCTCCATCGATTTCCACAATGTCCGTCTCTACTTCGGTGCAGACGTTGGCCAGGATTCCGCGCAAGTCGTCGATGATTTCTTTGGCGAACACCTCACGACGGTGCGGCGCGGGAAGTAAAGGCGAAGGTGCGTTCGGGCCGGCTACCGCCGGACCAGGGGTCGGCCGAATAACAAACGAACGGGACGCGCAGGCAGTAAGATGAGCGTTCCCTCCCCCCATTGGAAGTATCGCGATGCAAGTACTGGTTGACGCAGACGCCTGCCCGGTTGTCGTCAAGGAAATGTTGTATCGGGCCGCACAACGTGTCGAAGTGTGCGTCACGCTGGTTGCCAACCAGTACATGCGCACGCCGCCTTCGCGCTTCATCAAGTCACTGCAAGTGCCTGCGGGCTTCGACGTCGCCGATGACCGTATCGTCGAGTTGGTCAGCAGCGGGGACCTCGTCATTACGGCGGACATCGTTCTTGCCGCCGCCGCCCTTGACAAGGGCGCCTATGTGCTCGACCCGCGAGGAAGCTGGTTCAGCCGTGAGAACATCCAGGAGCGCCTGACCATGCGCGAGGTGCTGGAACAACTCCGCAGCTCGGGCGTGGATACCGGCGGACCGGCACCGTACGCCCCGCAGGATAGCAAGGCGTTCGCTGGCCAATTGGACCGCTTCCTGGCACGCCATGCGCCGCCAGGTGCCGTCGCCTGAGGCGTGCTGGCCATCGCAACGCAGTAGTGGGCCGGCCTTGGGGTTCAAGGCGGCAACATCGGGCGGCAGTTTCGCGGAGGGCATCCGGCCGGTACCGGCTGAACGATTCCATCAAGCTGTTGCATCGACCGGTTGAATCTGCAATCGGAAACGGCCGTCGACCGGAATCGCTGGCTGGTGGGGATTGTTAAGCAATGCGCCAACGAAAAGACGCTCTGTTGCCAGCAAAGCGTCTCGCGTTCGCCAGAGTCAAGATGCCGCCGACTGCAAAAGCTCCTCGACGCCAGGCTGCTCTTTCGTCCGGCTTTGACTAGTTTTGTTGACGTAGCCCTCCGGAGCGCACTCGCCTGGCATAACGCCTTGGTTGCGAAGATGGGCCGCGACCATCTCGCACCATTTGAGCAACTGGTGCTTATCAAGATCCGCGACCACGTCTTCACCGAATAGATTCGAAAGCTCAAGCGCGACTCCTGAAAATGCGGCGCCGTCATCTCGAATGGTCAATACCCCGTCGCCATCCTGGTCGCACATCTCAATCCTTGTGGCAGACATATCCATTACCTCCTGAAGCTTCGTAACCGTCATATCAAGCGCTCCCTGCCTTGTCGGTCGCTTGGCCAGCGTATCTATGCTAGAAGATCGACTTCCCTCCCACCAAGGGGAGTAACGGGCCCAACCGCCCGACCTGGAATCCCGCGTGCGCGGCCTGATTCGCGACAGCTACGCCGACTTCGGCCCAATGCTGGCCTGCGAGACCCTGCGCGAGCGGCACGACATCAAGATTTCGCCAGTCTTCGTATGCCGGATCATAGACATTCCCGCCGGTTGCACGGCTGATGCTTTTGGGTGGGCGCAGCTTCCAGGACACCCGGAAGCCGGTGTCGAACAGCAAGTCTGGAGCGAACCGGTGCAGATCGATGGCAGCGATCACGCCTGGTTCCATGCGCTAGATGAGGCGGACCGCGCAACTGATGGGCGCCGCGACCGCTCGCACGCACGCACCCGTCCCAACCGTATCGGCGGTCCCGCACTCCCACTACTATGCTAGTCACCATCGACCGGCACGGGAGCGAGCTTGGCCAACCCGGATCTTCCCGATAGCGACCAAATGATCGCGCACGTCATCGCTGCACAAGCAAGCCCGTGCGACGAACTCGTCATCCGCACGCAGCCCACCGCAGTCGACCGCCCGTGCCGGCGCAAGCGTCTAGCACTCGCCGCGACGATCCTCGGCTCAAGCATGGCGTTCATCGACGGCTCCGTCGTCAATGTCGCGCTACCCGCCATTCAGAGCGAACTCGGCGCGAGCGTCGCGGCAATGCAGTGGATCGTTAACGCCTACCTGCTCTTTCTCGGGTCCCTCGTGCTGGTGGGCGGATCGATGGGCGACAAGCTCGGCCGCCGCACGGTATTCATTGCGGGCATCGGGGTCTTCACGCTGGCGTCGGCCGCTTGCGGGTTCGCGCCGGACGCGAATTCGCTGATCGCCGCGCGCGCAGTGCAGGGCATTGGTGCAGCACTCTTCGTACCCAGCAGTCTCGCGATCATCGGCGCCGTGTACGAAGGCGAAGCGCGCGGACGGGCAATCGGCACCTGGGCGGCCGTCGGGGCGATCACGTCGGCGGCGGCGCCGGTGGCGGGCGGCTGGCTCGTCGACGTGTTGTCGTGGCGCGCGATATTCTTCCTCAACGTCCCGCTTGCAGCGGTGACGATCGCGCTCGCGATTTTGTCGGTGCCGAACAGCCACAAGCTCGATGCGCCTCGACAGTTGGACTGGCCCGGCGCGCTTAGCGTCGCAGCGGGGCTGGCTGCCCTCACCTATGGTCTGACCGAGGCGTCTGCGCGCGGTTTCGCAGATCCGCTTGTACTGTGCGCGATCGGCGCCGGCGCGCTCGTGCTGGTCGCATTCGTGATGATCGAAGCGAACAGCCGTCACCCCATGATGCCGCTCGACGTGTTCCGCTCACGCGATTTCACCGGCGCCAACCTCGTCACACTGCTGCTCTACTTCGGCCTGAGCGGCGCACTGTTCTTCCTGCCGTTCACGCTGATCCGCGCACATGCCTACACCGCAACTGAAGCGGGCGCGGCGCTGCTGCCGGTGCCGGTCATCATCGGCTTGTTGTCGCGCTTCACCGGCGGCCTGACGAGCCGCTTCGGCTCGCGGATCCTGTTGAGCGCTGGCCCGGGTATCGCGGGAATCGGATTCGTGATGCTGGCGTTGCCGTTCGTGGGCGGCAGCTATTGGGCCGGATTTTTCCCTGCGCTCACCGTGCTTGGGCTTGGCATGACGATCACCGTCGCGCCACTCACGACGATTGTGATGGGCTCGGTGCCGGCTGACCACGCAGGCGTTGCATCCGGCATCAACAATGCGGTTGCACGTATGGCGAGTCTGCTGGCAGTTGCGGTGCTCGGCATCGTGTTCGTGTGGTCGCACCAGGCGGCGCTGTCGGCGCGGCTCGATGAACTGGGCGTTCCCAGGGACGCACGCCGGACCGGGCAGTTGCTGGAGCCGGGCGCGCAAGCCGGGGCGGCAGCGGGCGACGCCCATTTGCCGACCCAGCCACCCGTGGCGCTGGCGGAAGCCGAAGCTATCACTGAAGCGCTGCGCGCGGTTGCGCTGGTGTCCGCCGTGTGCGCGTTCGCCGGAGCGGGTCTCGCGGTAGCGACCATCCAACCCCGCAGGTGATATGCGTCGTGTCGCCGGAGGCGTCCGTTGCCTATCCGGCACGGACATTGCGCCTTTAATTTATAAATTGTTCTCTTGCAAACATGAATAATTGAGATGTATATTTTGCAAACTGCCAGGAGCGGCGCAAGCCGGTGGCTCGTACTTGATATGGAAGCAAAGTGAAAATGTCAGACCAGTTCGCAACTGAACCAGAGCCATCTCAGCCACCGCTGTCGTCCGCGGCCGCAGTGGCGTATGAACGTACCGTTCTTGACTGGGCCGAACACCTGCCGGAAAGCGTCGTCGCTGTGCGCAACCTCACCTACGGTACCGACCAGCGGCAGCGGTTCGACGTGTTTACGGCACGAGGGTTGCGCGACGCGCCTGTCCTGATCTTCTGGCATGGTGGGGGCTGGACGAATGGCTACAAGGAATACGCCTCGTTCCTTGCGCCTATGGTGATAAGCCTTGGCATGGTGCTGGTGGCGCCCACGTATCGGCTGGCACCGGCCCACAGGTTGCCCGCAGCGTTTGACGACGCGGCGTTGCTCCTGGGCAGCGTGCAGAAAAGCATTGCCACCTGGGGCGGCTCACCCTCTCACCTCTATCTTTCCGGCCATTCGGCAGGCGGCGGTATTGCGGCCATGGCGGCGATGCGAAAACCACAACTGCGCGCGGTGGGTATTGACCAGCAGGCCATTCGCGGTTGCCTGCCCATCAGTGGCATCATGAACCTGCACCACCCGAACCCGGCGCCCGGGAGTCTTGAGGAGCGGGTGTACACCGCATTGCTCGACTCGCAGGAACTGGATGCGGCAATGAGTCCGCTGACGTGGTCTGCCGGCAATACCGTTCCGATGGTGCTCAGCTACGGCGAACATGACAGCGAGCGCGTGATCCGCTCCAATCTCACCCTGTACGCCATGCTGAGGATGCAGCCGGCTCCCGTTGATTGCTACATGCACGCGGGCGAGGATCATTTCCGCACGCATACTGCGCTTTCGGACCCTTCCCACCCTTGGTATGCGCGGCTCGCGCAACTCGTCAAGGAGACCTCACAGTGAAGCAAGTCATTGAGACTGGCTTGCCCACTCCGGCACAGCCATTTTCCTGGGCGACCCAGGCCGCAGGTCTGCTGTTCACTGCGCACGGTCCAGTCCGTCCTGACGGGTCGGTGGATACCGGCGATATCGCCCGGCAGGCCCGCCTGACGTTTGAGAACCTGAAGTTAGCGACCGAAGCAGCGGGCGCGGACCTGAACGATGTGGTGCAGGTGCTGATCACCCTGTTGGAAGCCGATGACGTGCCGGTAGTCGATGCGCTCTATGGAGAGTTCTTCGCCCCGCCTTATCCAAACCGCTCGACGGTGATCGCCAAGGCCTTGGTAGTGCCAGGCATGCGCATCGAAATCGTGGCCTATGTCGCGCTGCCCGACAAGCCCTGAAATTGGGGCTAGTCGGCAAAGCGCTTGCTGAGGACTTCGGCGGTGCGCATCAGGTGGTGCCGCAGCAGCGCGGAGGCTTTCTCCGTGTCGCGCGCGAGCACCGCCTCCATGAGATCCAGGTGTTCCTTCAACACATCGTCGGCCAGTTCCTTGCTCGAGCGCGGGTAGGCCAGGCGAATTCGACGATACCGCTCAGAATGGTCGACCAGTTGTTCGTCGATGCGCAGTAGCCACTTCGACGTAGCCGCTGCAACCAGCGCGAGGTGAAAGCGCCGGTGAGCCGTTTCCCACAGTTCCACTGCCACCGTGTCCGATGCATCGGTCGGGAGCCGCGCCCTGGTCAGCTTGTAATAGGCGGCCATGATGTTCGCGCCCCAGTCATCGTCGCCATGCTCAATGGCATCGGCCAGCAGGAGCAGTTCGATCGAGGTGCGCGCATGCATCAGATCGAGCAGATCACTCCTGGAGAGCTTGGTCACGCTGAAGCCCCTTTGGCCCTCATTGCTGACCAGTCCTTCGCCGCAGAGAAGCATCAGGGCCTCGCGGATCGGGCTCACGCCGAGTTCGTAGCGTTCCTGCAATGCCTGCAGGCGAAGCTTTTCCCCAGGGGCCAGGCTGCCCGCGATGATGTCTGCGCGCAGCAGTTGATACGCCTTCTCGGAAATGGTCTGGGTCGGCGCCGGCTCTGCGTGCTGCAGCCTGCGCGGCAAATCGGAAGTCCGCATGATTTGTTGTTGGATGGATGAGCGGCAAGGGCTGGCCGGCATCTATAGGACACTGGCAATTTCATAAATTTACCTCCAACAACGAAATTTTGCACTATCCGGGGACCAGAGCAGGTGCTGCCGGACCCGTCGGATTACCGATTCAGGCCCGAATTTCGCCCGTCTGCAGCCGATACAGGCCATTTCCGCGCTCCTCGCCCACGCAGGGTAAACTCCACCTTTTATTCAATAGATATAAATTTATAATTTTTCATGAGTGTTCAATGAGACGCCGTTTCATATATGAACAATGCGCGGTGAGCGCCGGATCTGCTGTGAGGCCCGGCGGGCCGCAATGCACCTAGAGGAGTTGGATCACATGAAGAAATCCGCGAGACGCCGGGCATTGGTTGCCCTGACAGCTATTGCCACCCTACTTGCGACGGGCGGGGCCACTGCGCAGGGCAGCTATCCAACCAAGCCGGTCACGCTTCTCGTGGCCTATCCAGCCGGCGGCGATACAGATGTGCTGGCACGCCTCTTTGCCGAGAAGCTGACTGCTCGGCTTGGGCAACCTGTCGTGGTGGAGAACCGCACCGGCGCCGGCGGCACCATTGGCACGGCGTACGTGGCAAAGGCTGCGCCGGATGGCTATACGCTGCTGTTCGCCCCGAACACAATCTCGATCTCTCCGCACGTGCTGCGGCCCGGCACGGGTGCCTCCTACGACCCGCGCAAGGATCTGACGCCGATCACGCTACTCGGCACGCAGTCGCTGTTCGTTGTGGTCAACAAGGCCGCCGGTGTCACCCGGATTGAAGACTTCGTCACGCATGCTAAAGCCGGTACGCTGAAAACCTATGGCAGTCCGGGCAACGGATCGCCAATGCACATACTGGCGGAACTGTTCAACAAATCGGCCGGCATCAAGCTCACGCAGATCCCCTACCGCGGCAGCGCCCCCGCGGTGGTCGACTTGCTGGGCGGGCAGGTGCCGATGATGTACTCCACGCTTGGGCCGGTGTCCCAGTACTTCCCGTCGGGCAAGCTGATTCCGCTGGCCGTCGCGGACAAGAAGCGCTCGCCTTTCGCGCCGAACGTGCCGTCCCTGGCCGAGCTTGGCTACAAGGATGTCGAGGTTGGTGCCTGGCAGGCCGTGGTGGGCCCGAAGGGCATGTCCCCGGAACTGGTTCTGACGCTGAACAAGCACTTCAACGACATCCTGAAAATGCCGGACGTCGTCGCCCGGATGGCAACGGTTGCCGTGACTCCGCAGGGCAGCGACCCAGCCGCCCTTGGCAAGCTGATCGCTGCCGACTACGAGCGCTATGGCCAGATCGTCAAGGAATTCGGCATTCAGGCCGACTGAGGAGCAGCCATGACGATATTAGTCACCGGTGCCGGCCTGATCGGCCGTCTGACCGCCGCGCAGTTGCTGGCCCAGGGAGAACCTGTGCTGCTCGCCGACGTCAGGCGGCCCGATTCTGCTGAACTGGGCGCGCTGCCGCTGGCATTGTGCGATGTGACCGACTACGACGCATTGTCCCGCCTGGTGGACGAGCATGGGGTCACCGCTATCGTCCATACGGCGGCCTTGCTTTCCACTGCCATTCGCAAGGATCCACTCGCCGGCATCCGGGTCAATACGATGGGAACGGCAAACGTTCTTGAGCTGGCACGCCAGCGTAAGCTCTCGCGTGTCGTGATTGCCAGCTCGACCACCGTCATGTACTCAGCCTTCCCGTCCCTGCCTGCCACACCGATCGCCGAGGATTTCCCGTTGCGGGTCCTCAGCGAACGGCCTGGCAGCATCTATGCGGCCACCAAGCTGGCTGGCGAGCATCTCGCGCTCGCCTACGCCTCGCTCTATGACGTCGATGCGGTCGTGCTGCGCTACGGCGCTGTGCTCGGCGCCGGACGGGACGCGGTCACCAGTGTGCCGGGCCGGCTACTGGCCACACTGCTCGAAGCCGGACGCACCGGAGTGCCTGCAAGGCTAGACGATCCGATCCTGTTGTGGAACGGCCGTGAGGAATTCATCGATGCCCGGGACTGCGCTATCGCCAACATCGCTGCACTGACCGCACCGGCACCGCGTCAACGCGTGTACAACATCGCTACCGGCGAATGGTTCTCGGTTGAAGCGTTCATCGATGTCGTGCGCCAATGTTATCCGGCGCTGCAGACCACCGATCTCAGGCTGCCCGAGGGCGGCTTTGCCGGATTTCCGCATGTGCGACCGGCGTCGTCCGACGTCAGTGCCGCTCACCGCGAAATCGGCTTCAAGGCCTCCTATTCGCTACTAGAGACCACGCGGCACTTCGCTGCAATGCTGTAGATCCGCGCCGCCGCACCCGGCAGGACCCCAACCAGGAGCAGGCTCACAGTCCACCAGGCTGACTGGCGCCCTCGTGCGCGCCACGCAAAAATTTAGATATTTCATACATATTTGCATATTTTAAAAAATTTAGAATGAGAATCGATATGGGAATGAAGCGGGCGATGTTGGCAAGATGCGTGCTCGGCGCGGCAGTGGCATTCGGCGCAGGTGGGCACTCGATATATGCCGCGGCGCAGTCGTCCAGCGTGAATCTGTATGGCGTAGCGGACGTCGGGCTGGTACACGAAAACGGCGCGGCAGCCGGTTCGGTAACAAAGGTCACGAGCGGCATGATGTCAGGCTCGCGCGTTGGCATGCGCGGACGCGAAGAACTAGGCGGGGGCACGGCAGCGTTCTTTACGCTGGAAGCCGGCATCCTGATGGATACTGGCGCATCAGGTCAAGGTGGCTTACTGTTCGGCAGGCAGGCCTACGTCGGACTCGACGCATCGCCGGGCCGTATCACGATGGGGCGGCAATATACAACGCTGGCGCTGGCACAAGTGGAGTTCGATCCGTTTGTGACTGGCCTGGCCGGCACGTCTGCAAACCTGATTTCAGCCGGCGGTCGAGGCGGCAGCAACCGTGTCGACAATGCCCTTAAATACAACCTGCCGGGCACACTCGGCGGCCTCGATGGCGAACTGTCCTACAGCTTTGGCGAAGTGCCCGGCAGTGCGGCCACCAACAGCCAGTTTGGCGCGTCACTTGGCTATTCGGGGGGGAGCTTCATGGGACGCGTCGCCTACGCGGACGCCCATGACGCCAACGGCCCTGGCAAGAATGCACGGGAAGTGTTCTTCGGCGCCAAGTACGACTTCGGGCTCGCGACTGGTTACCTCAACTACGTGATCAACCGAGGCGCCATCATACCGGGCACGCCCAACTTCAAATCGGAAGACGTGCTGGTCGGGGCTTCGATTCCGGTCGGCGCCGGGCGGGTCGTGACCTCGTACATCTACAAGAACGATCGGACCGACGCCGACAACGATGCCCATCAGTTTGCGATCGGCTACGTACATAACCTCTCCAAGCGGACCAGGCTCTATACGTCTTACGCCCACATCTGGAATCGCGCGGCGAACACGGCCAAGTCCGGCTTCTACCGCGTATGGAATGCCAATGATGTCGGCAACCCGCTCGCCGGCAACTCTGCTTTCAACGTTGGTATCAACCACACTTTCTGACCTCTCTGCCGCCTACCGTCCGGTGGAATCGTGCCCACCGGCCTTCTTGCCCGATGCCAGCAAATGCTCGCATCGGGCCTTTCTCATAGGCAGGCACCAGATTTAAGAGCACAGGCAATCGTGCGAAGTACGCACCGCTGGGCGCCATTGATTTTTCGGAAAACGCAGTCTGACGAATTCCGGTTCCCCACGAATCGCGCGATGTTGCGCAGCGCGTCTTATCAGGCAGTCTGGCCGCGGCGGGAAGTGGCCCTTGACCAAGGGCAGATAGTCAGCTCCCGCAGGCGGATCGGATTAACCGTCCGTTTCAAGACCCATGGAATGACCGGATCACCCACGCATCCGCAACAGATCAGCGTAAGAAACCAGCTTGCGTTTCTCGTTAGCAAGCGTCTTTCGTTTGGACGCCGAGCGGGTTGGTTGGCCGCGCTCGAACTTGGCGGCGGCGCGTGCGTCCTCCCGCGCGTAGGCCCGCGCGGTCCTGGCTTCCGCCTTCAGGCGTTCAGCCTCCAGCCGCGCAGCAGTGCGTTCCTCTCGGGCAACATCTTGCACGGCCGACATGATTTCGGCTCTTAGCAGATCGCGCCTTTGCCTGGCAGCGGCACGGGCAGCCTGCAATTGCTCTTTCCTCTGTCGCAGCCAGTCTTTCCCGTTGACCGGCGCAGGCCTGGCCTCTGGCGGCACGCTCAGGCGCAAAGCCCTGCTGGTTGAAACTCTCTCAGTCGGCGGCGCGCGCCGCGCATCCTGCTTCGCATCACTCACGCTGCATCACTCTCCCAGCACCACATAGCTGCGGCCCATGCGTCACTGGTTGAAGTCCGTAAACTCATGCCAGCAACCTTACCATAGGACTGCATCTCGGGCCTGGAGCGTCCAGCCTCCTTTTACTTGGCGGCATGAATCGCTTAAACATGTGGGCTTTCGCCGTCACCGCGCGGTAAGTGCCGCGATATCGCGTACGCCGCCGTCGATCACCAGTGCGGCAATACCCGCCGCCTCGGCCGCGACCGTCAGCACTTCGCCCCAATAGCCAGCAAACGAATTTCCTGGATCGATCGAAGGCCAGCCACGGGGCGCGTTCTTATAAGAACCAAAAAAAAGCCGCTCCAAAGAGCGGCCTTCCCGGCAAACGAAGTAACGGGTCGCCCCAGGATCAGTCATCCAGCAACGACAAGTCCCGCACAGCCCCCTTATCCGCCGACATCACCAGCTTGGCATAAGCCTTCAGCGCAGCAGACACCTTGCGCGGACGCGCCTTGGCCGGCTTCCACCCCCTGGCGTTCTGCTCTTCGCGGCGGCTCGCCAGTTCCTCGTCGGACAGCAGCACGTTGATGGTGCGGTTGGGAATGTCGATGCGGATCTTGTCGCCGTCGCGCACCAGGCCGATGGCGCCGCCGGCCGCAGCTTCGGGCGAGCAGTGGCCGATGGACAAACCCGAGGTGCCGCCGGAGAAGCGGCCGTCGGTCAGCAGCGCGCAGGCCTTGCCCAGGCCCTTGGACTTGATGTAGCTGGTCGGGTAGAGCATCTCCTGCATGCCGGGGCCGCCCTTGGGGCCTTCGTAGCGCACGATCACCACGTCACCGGCCTTGACCTTGTCGTTGAGGATGTTCTCCACCGCCTCGTCCTGCGACTCGGTGACGTGGGCCGTGCCTTCGAACACGAGGATGCTCTCGTCCACGCCGGCGGTCTTCACCACGCAGCCGTCGAGCGCGATATTGCCCGTCAGCACCGCCAGGCCGCCTTCCTTGGAGAAGGCGTGCTCGTAGGAGCGGATGCAGCCCTCGGCGCGGTCCAGGTCCAGGCTGGGCCAGCGCGTGTTCTGGCTGAACGCCACCTGGGTGGGAACACCCGCCGGGCCGGCCAGGTAGAAGTTCCTGACGGCTTCGTCCCGGGTCCGGCTGATGTCCCACCGCTCCAGCGCGTCCCTGAGCGTGGGGGCATGCACCGTGGGCACATCAGTGTGCAGCTTGCCGGCGCGCTCCAGCTCGCCCAGGATGGCCATGATGCCCCCTGCGCGGTGCACGTCTTCGATGTGGTACTTGTTGGTGTTGGGCGCCACCTTGCACAGCTGCGGCACCACGCGCGAGAGGCGGTCGATATCGGTCATGCTGAAGTCGATGTCGGCCTCGCGCGCGATCGCCAGCAGGTGCAGGATGGTGTTGGTGGAACCGCCCATGGCAATGTCCAGCGTCATGGCGTTCTCGAACGCCTTGAAGCCTACCGAGCGCGGCAGGATGCGCTCGTCTTCCTGCTCGTAGTACTGGCGCGCCAGTTCCACGATGCGGCTGCCCGCGCGCTTGAACAGCTGCTCGCGGTCGGCGTGGGTGGCCACCACGGTGCCGTTGCCGGGCAGCGACAGGCCCAGCGCCTCGGTCAGGCAGTTCATGGAGTTGGCGGTGAACATGCCCGAGCACGAACCGCAGGTGGGGCAGGCGGAGCGCTCCACCTCGGCCACGTCGGCGTCGGAGTAAGTGCTGTCGGCGGCGATCACCATGGCGTCCACGAGGTCGAGCTTCTTGAACTCCATGGCCTTGGTGACGGGGTTGGCCAGGCGCGTCTTGCCGGCTTCCATCGGGCCGCCGGAGACGAAGATCACCGGGATGTTGAGCCGCATTGCGGCCATCAGCATGCCCGGGGTGATCTTGTCGCAGTTGGAGATGCACACCATGGCGTCGGCGCAGTGCGCGTTGACCATGTACTCCACCGAGTCCGCGATGATGTCGCGGCTGGGCAGCGAATACAGCATGCCGTCGTGGCCCATGGCGATGCCGTCATCGACCGCAATGGTGTTGAACTCCTTGGCCACGCCGCCCGCGGCCTCGATCTCGCGCGCGACCAGCTGGCCCAGGTCCTTCAGGTGCACGTGCCCGGGCACGAACTGGGTGAAGGAATTGACCACCGCGACGATGGGCTTGGAAAAATCTTCGTCTTTCATGCCGGTGGCGCGCCACAGCGAGCGCGCCCCCGCCATGTTGCGGCCGGCGGTGGAGGTTTTGGAACGGTATGTGGGCATTTTTATTGCTGAAGAAATATCGCAGAAAGGAAGCGGGCCACAGGAATAAGGACCCTTGCGCGCCCGTGCGAACAACCTCTTGAGCTGCGCCCTGGGCAAAGGGGTAATTATCCCACACCGCCCGGGCCGTCTTGCCACCACGCGCCGGTCCCCCCTGACCCCCCCGGGACGGCGAGAAGTTGCCTAGGCTAGACGGATCCCGATAAAGCTATGGGAGGACCGGAAATGGCTGCCGCGAAATCCACCCGCCGGCCGGCAAAGGGCCGCGCCAAAGCTGGCGCCAGCAAGGGGCGGCGCTGGTCGCAGCAGATAACAGAGCACAGCAACGCGCTGGACCTCGAACCGCACATCTTCGCCTCGGACAACCCCGAGGAAATTGCCGCCTCGCTCAAGCGTTCCGCCGTGAGCAGCCGGCGCCGCAAGGGCACGGCGTTCCAGTCGGCGATGTCGATGCTCAATTTCTACATCAATCGTGCCGGCCGCCATCTGCCCAGGGCGCGTCGCGCCACGCTGGAAAAGGCCAAGGGCAAGCTGCGCGAAGCGTTCGGGCGGCCACCTTAGGCAGGCGCTACGTGCCCCACCTGGCTTGCGCGACGGCGTTTTCGCGCCAATGCTTGTTCCTATGTCACCTGCACGGAGCCTGATCATGGACAGAAAAAGCGAACTGCAAGCCACCGTGGACGCCCTGGCACAAGCGGGCAAAGGGTTGCTGGCGGCCGACGAGAGCGGGCCGACCATCGCCAAGCGGTTCGAACGCATCGGCGTGGAGTCGAGCGAGGAAAACCGCCGCGCGTGGCGCAACCTGCTCTTGTCGAGCCCAGGCCTTGGCCAGTTCATCAGCGGCGTGATCCTGTACGAGGAAACCCTGGGCCAGCGCGCCGACGATGGCACGCCGCTGCCGGAACTGGCGGCGCGCCAGGGCATCGTGCCCGGCATCAAGGTGGACAAGGGCAAGATCGCACTCGCCCTGGCACCCGGGGACGAGGTCACCGAGGGTCTCGACGGGCTGGCCAAGCGGCTTGCCGGCTATCGCCAGCAGGGCGCGCGCTTTGCCAAGTGGCGTGCGGTCTACAACGTGTCGGACAAGTTGCCGGGCTGGGCTGCCGTCCAGGCCAATGCGGAAGCGCTGGCACGCTATGCCGCGATCTGCCAGGAAGCAGGCGTGGTACCCATCGTCGAGCCCGAGGTGCTGATGGACGGCGCGCACTCAATGGCGCGTTGCGCCGAGGTCACCGAGGCCGTGCTGCATGCAGTCTTTCATGCCTTGCACCGGCATGCGGTGGTGCTCGAGCACATGCTGCTGAAGCCGAGCATGGTGCTGCCCGGCAAGGAGGCCGGGCACGCGGCCCCGGCCGAGGTCGCCATGCAGACCGTGCAGGTGCTCAGGCGCACGGTGCCGGCGGCGGTGCCGGGCATCTTCTTCCTGTCCGGCGGCCAGACGCCCACCGAGGCCACCGTCAATCTGGACGCCATGAACCGGCTTGCCCCGCTGCCCTGGCGATTGTCCTTCTCCTACGGGCGCGCCTTGCAGGAGCCACCCCTGCTCGCCTGGCGCGGCGACGCCGCCAACGCCGCGCAAGCGCAACGCGTGCTGCTGCAGCGCTCACGGCTGAATGCCATGGCCTGCCTGGGTCAATACGACGAGGCGCAGGAGAACGCCGCAGGCTGAGCTTGCCGATGCGCCTGCGCTCCTTCGGCGCAGGCGCGCAGCCCCGCAGCAAATTCCGCATACGCCAGTGCCCGCGATCCTGGCTCGCCTCAGCAACTGGATACTGATGTGGACAGGCCGGCCGACCGGTACCGGCCCAGTTCCGGTCAGTCGGTGCGTGAACTACGGGCGCCCCGTTCGGAAAGGAAGCGGACCTCTGAATGGAAAGCTGCGAAGCGCAACTCGGGGGCTACGTGCCCCCAAAAGGGAAACGCCCCTAAAGGCGCGCTTCTCAACAGACTTCACCCGGCACCCGAGGGACAACAAGCATCAGTCTTTAGCGGCCAGTGCGGACTCGGGGGCGCGCCGGAAGCTGATGGCGAGCCGGTTATAGGCGTTCATCAGGCTGATAGCCATCGTGAGGTCAGCGAGCTCTTTCTCGTTGAACGCCGCGGTCGCGACTTGGAATTCCTCCTCGGGCACGTGTGTGTCCGCCACCAGGGTGACCGACTCGGCCCATGCGAGTGCGGCCTTTTCGCGGTGAGTGAACAACGGCCCCGCTTCGCGCCAGGCTTGCACGAGCGCAAGCTTCTCGGGCGTAGCGCCCTTCTTGATCAGGTCACGGGTATGCATGTCCAGGCAATAAGCGCACGCGTTGATCTGGCTCACGCGCAGATAGACCAGCTCGACGAGGACGTCTTCGAGGCCCGACTGCATGACATAGCCGTACACGCCGCCAAATGCCTTCACACCGCCTGGCGATGCTTTGGTGTAATCCAGTCTCATTTCAAACTCCTACTTGTCGTTGATCGTCAGTTCCTTGTCGTCTGAATCGACGACAAACACGGCGAGCAGTTTTGCCGGCTTGGTCTTGCTCGCATTGCGGCTCACCGGATGGCGTGCGCCTGGCTCCTCGAAGAAGCTCTCACCAGCCTTGTATACGCGTTCCGGCTCGTCGTTCACCTTGCTGGCGACGCTGCCCGAGACGACGTATGCATAGATGAATGACGACTTGGCATGGGTATGAGGATGCGAAGCGCCTCCGGGCGGATAAAGGACCTCCACGGCGATGAGCGACTTGCCCGGGATGTTGGGAATCGCCCGGGAGAAATTCGGCTTGACCGTATCGCCAACGGTGTGTGCAGCGGCAGCCCCGGTGAAGGCGATGCTCGTAGCCGCGACAAGAGAGCGAAGAATGCGCTGAAGTTTCATGTTTATCTCCTGTGAGGCTAGAATCATGCTCTCCCGGAGGTTCATAAAAAAGAACCAAAAGTTCAATTTCCTGATGTACCAGAGGCTATGAGACTCCTGGATCTGAAGCTTGACCGCGCGTCGAAAACTTCACTGGCAGAGCAGATTCGGCTCGGCATTACCGGCGCCATTGAGAACGGGGTACTCGTTCCCGGTGCCAGACTGCCGTCCTGGGTAGATCTTGCCGCACAACTCGGGGTTGCCCGAGGCACCGTCAAGACTGCATATGAGCGGCTGGCCGACGCACAACTGGTCGTTTCATCGCGCGCTTGGGGGACCAGAGTCTCTGAGCATGCTGCCGTCGCGAGCCCGATCACGGAGCGTGCGCGTTCCATCGAGTCTGATCTGCGATCCGAGCTGTACCAGCATTTCCTGCCCGGACCTGCGGTCTTTCAAATGGGCGTGCCGGCATCGGACTGCTTCCCGGCTACATTGTTTTCGCGGCTGCGAGCCCGTGCGGCACGCGACGAAGTCGAAGCGCCTGCAGCGTATCCGGACCCAAGAGGCGAACATGAACTCCGACGAGAGATCGCAGCGCATCTGGCCCTGGCACGCGGCATTGAATGCCAGCCCTCACAGATTTTCATTACGGCGGGATGCTCAGGGGCGCTCGGTGTGGCGCTGCGAGTGATTCAGGCCGAAGGCCGGAAGGCATGGGTCGAGAACCCGGGATTTTTTCCCAGCCGCAGGGCATTGGAAATTTCCCGGCTCGCAACGGTTCCCATCCCGGTAAACGAAGAAGGCATTGATGTCAGCTACGGTGAAACGCACGCACCAGATGCCGCGGTGGCTTTGGTCACCGCGGGCCAACAAGCGCCTCTGGGTCCTACCTTGTCGCTCGCTCGTCGGGTGCAGATCCTCGACTGGGCGACACGCGCGGATGCCTGGATCATCGAAGACGATTACCTGGGCGAACTCCAGCTGACACGCCGCGCGGCTCCCGCATTGGCGTCACTCGATCGTGCGGGGCGGGTGATTCATATCGGGTCCTTCAGCAAGACCATCAGTCCGACGCTGCGGCTTGGATTTGTCGTGGTGCCGGCCTCCCTGGTAGCCCGATTCGATGAAGCCGTGGCCTGCCTTGCTTCAGCGCCCGGACCGGCAGTGCAAATGGCAACTGCTGAATTCATGCGGGATGGGCACTATATCCGACACTTGCGTCGGATGAAGCGCATCTATGCAGGCCGAAGCCATGCACTGCTGGCTGCGCTGAGGTCCAGGGGATTCCAGGCCTATCCGGCCGGACTTGCCGTGGTGATGAGGCTTCCCGATGGCGCCGACGACAAGACGATCGCTCGGGAAGCCTATGCCTACGGCCTTGCGCCCGCCCCGTTGTCGGGGTGGTATTGCTCGGCGTCTACGCAGCGATCGGGACTGCTCCTTGGTGTTGCGACAGCGATTGAACAGCAGCTGCCGGCTGCCTGTGATCGCTTGCAACACCTGATCAGCAAGTTCTCCTAGCGCAAAGGCACTGACAGCACATGGGAACGGTGGTACACGAATTCTTCAGCTTTTTGGTGCTTTTTTAAGTCCCAGGACCAGAAAAAATGGCGTTCACCGAATCGGAACGGGGCGTCACTCCGCTCCGCTGTGTCGTCGACTTTGCGCTGCGCTGCCGGCCTGCGCAGCTCAATGGAGAAAAGCCATGAAGATTTTCGTTGCAGGCGCAACTCGCGCCATCGGACTGCCGCTCGTGCGGGTACTTCGCGCACTGAACCATGAAGTACCCGGCTCGAGAGTCCGTAACTGCGCGCTAGCAGGTCGTTTCGCCATCTCCTGTGAGATTGTTAATTCTCCCCTTTTCATAGGGCGGCCATGCGCTCACACGTGGGTGGGCTGAACCGCTGGCTGGCACTCGTCTATCATTGACCAGCCTGTTTACCGTTGACCGCGAGCGAGCTGTGTGGCGGTTTGCCAGCAATCACGAGATAGCCATGTCCCGATACGTTGCCTTTCTTCGCGGCGTCAGCCCGATGAACGCCCGGATGCCCGAACTCAAGCGCTGCTTCGAGGCGGCGGGCTTCTCCGAAGTGAAAACCCTGCTCTCCAGCGGCAACATCGTGTTCAACGCGCGATCGTCGTCACTGGCCAGCCTGGAGCAACGCGCCGAGAAGGCGATGCAGTCTGAACTGGGCCACAGCTTCGACACCTTCGTCCGGCCGTCCCGCTATCTCCAGGACCTCATCGACTCGGACCCTTTCGCCGAGCTCAGCCTTGCACCTTCGGCCAAGCGGGTTGTCACCTTTCTCCGCAACCCGGTGCCACCAGACGTGGAGCTGCCCATCGAGCGCGACGGCGCAAGCATCGTCAAGGCCAATGCCACGGAGGTCTTCAGCGCCTACGTGCCCGATCCGAAGAAAGGCCCGGTGTTCATGCGCCTGCTCGAACGCTCGTTCGGGAAGGGCATCACCACTCGCACGCTCGATACCGTCGTCAAGTGTGCCAAGGCATAGGCTTCATGCGTAAGGCGGTCGCCCGAACACTCGCACCGAGTGGCTGAAACGGGCCGAACGACCTCATTCATCCACGCTGCCCGGGTTGCTTCGAATCTAATCCAGCGGCGGCTCGTTCCGTACCACCAGTTCCATGAACCCTGAACTCTGGTCGTATTCACGGGCGAAACGATGTTCGGGAAGCAGCGCCAGCAATATCTCGGCAGTCGTACGGACCGTGCAACCGCGCGCCACATGACCACCGAGCACCCGACCTCGCGAGTCCGCAACCGACATGTGCAGGTGCGCTCCATCCGGTGACAGGGATCCGGCGAGCGTCAGGATCTCCAGATCGCCACGCAGTTCGGTAGCGTCTTCCGCCCCGGCAAATCGCAATTGGGCAACGCTGAGGCTCCCGATTCCCTGGATGACGAAAGCCGCATGCAACTTGAGCCGACTCAGCACGTCTTCGAGTGCGGCACGCAGATCGTCGCCGGGAGAGAGGCGTAAGGGATGTGCTTGCATCGCGCGGTTCCAGGGTGGGGCTATGTGACAGGTTAAGGCGAATTGAGACCGATCGCAATTGAGCACCAGCTTTCGGTCGTTGGCGTCCTGCTCTGCGCGGGACGCTGGTTTCGACTGCCTCCGGCGTCCGGCCGAGGCTGGTCGCGTAACACGTTACGTTACACGTAACACCCCGCCGCGGCTGCCAGTCGTCCGCAAAGGCCGGCAGGTCCGCGTCAACCTCCCGGAAACCCGCAGCGGGCCTGGCTCCCGCGCCTGTGCGCAATGGCCCGAGGCGGCCTTGCCAGAGTTGGCATTGCCCTTGCTGGTACTGGTGCAGGGCGCTGGCCACGAAGCCAACGCCGGCACAAACCGGAGGAAACAAGGATGAGCTGGACGAACCGTGGAGCGGCCGCCTGGGAACAAGTCCTGGGGCGCAACCGCGAGGCACATGCCGTGGTGATCGACGACATGCCGGTGTACCGGCACGGAGTCATGCGCCTGCTCGGAGAAATGCCGGGCATTGGCCGGGTCGAACTCGTGGAAACGGACGCCCTGGCGGCACGCAATGCGCGCCTGCCGGCTCCGGCATTGCTTGTGTTCGGCATGCCGCCGGATCTTGCCGACGGCTGGCACCTGCTGCGCCTGGCCAGCCTGGCGCTGAAGCCAAGGCGCCTGCTGCTGGTCTCGGACAATATGTGGCTGCGTCTGCCACCAGGCCTCGACAGCCGCTTTGCCAGCTCCCTGTCCAGGTCCGCTTCGCTCGCGACGGTAGAACGGGACGTGCGCGCGCTGCTGGACCTTCCGCCTTCTGCGGAAGCCCCGCTCGGGCAAGACGCCGGGTCCGTAGCCTTCCAGCGCCCGTTTCACGTGCTCGCGTAAGCCGTTCACGCTGGCACCGGAGCGGGCAAGGCGCTTGGCAAGAGCCGGCGATCTTGCGCTTCGGAAAAATAGAAAGGTCCCCCGGGTTACGTGGGGCCAGGCGGAAGTGCAGGCCGAGGACGGTGCCATCTCCTGATGGCTCCTGCGTGTCCGCCTTCGTGCAAGTCGCTAAATGGAGCTGCTACCCGCGGATGCAAAACTTCTTTCGGGGTTTTGCGGGACTTTGTTCCGGCTAGACAAGAACACACCTGAGGCCGCCGCCCCACCCACCTTACAAATACTTAAACAAATTCATCCCCTGAATCTGCATAAACGACTGCTGCGCCCCCTGCAGCGCCGTCTGCCGCTGGTAATACTCGGTGATCGCCTTCGCGTAATCCAGATCCTGCAGTCCCGACAGCGTCTGCGAGTACGTCAGGTCACGGTTGGACCCCACATCATCCAACGCATCGAGCTCGTTCATGCGCGAACCCACCGATGCCCGCACGGTCAGCACGTTGTCGAGCGAGTTGGAGAACTGGCGCGTGGCGGTGGAGATGACGTTGCCAAGATGCGCCCGATCACTGCTGTCGGGGGTGGGCTGGCGCAGCGTGTCGATCACGGTCTGCAGATTGGCGAACATGTCGGTGCCGGCCTCGCTGGCGGGAGCCATGGTCATGGTGTCGCCGTCCTTGGGATCGCCGGTCACGTTGAAGCTGATGCCGGCGACGTCGATATGGGCTGGCGACGTGTAGGCGACGGGGCCCTTCACGACCGGTGCGGGGGTCGTGCCTGCCGACAGGTTGGTGATGGTGTATTCCATCTGGCCGCTGGCATTGGCCGCGAACGTGACCTGCATCGAGAGCCCATAGTCGGGATCGCTCGGGTTCGTGGTCGACACCGTGCCGAACGTGGCGCTGCCGGTGTTGTTGGCATTGCCCTTGACGACATAGCCGGCGCCGCCGGTCACGCTCATGAACACTTCGCGCCCGGTGTTGCCGGCGGGCATCTGGCGCGCCACATCGACCTGCAGCAGTTGCTGGCCGTTGTCGCCGATGTAGGCGCCCGGACCTTTGCTCTGCGTGAACGGCGCGCTGCCGGAGCGGGTGCCGCCAAACAGGTACTGGCCGTTGCCGTCGTCGGAGTTGGCCAGGCCCACCAGCTGGTTGTACAGGCCTTCCAGAGCCGTGGCCAGCGAGCCGCGGTCGGCATCGCTCATGGTGCCGTTGCCGGCCTGCACCAGCAGCGTCTGGATGTTCTGCGTGACCGTGGTCACGGACTGCAGCGCGTTTTCTTCCGCGGCCAGCGCGATATTGGCCTGCTTGCGCGAGGTTGCGTACTGGCCGTTGACGGCCTGTGCCTGGCTCACGCCCAGCGCGCGGGTGGCGCCGACGGGGTCGTCGGACGGCGTCAGGATGCTGCGGCCGGTGCCTAGCTGCTGCTGGATATGCAGCAGCGAGCCCTGCTGGTAGTTCATCGAAGCCAGGCCTTGCTGGTACAGGGTGGAGCTTGCAACGCGCATATTGGTTACCTCTTCTGACTCTGCTGACGCTTGTGGGTGCCGCCGCTTACCTGCCGATGCCGATGATGGTGTCGAACAGCGTGCCGGCCGTCTGGATCACCCGGGCGTTGGCCTGGTACAGCTGCTGGAAGCGCAGCATCGACACGGTCTCCTCGTCCATGTTGACGCCGGACACCGATTGCTGCGCGGTCTTGATCTGGGTGGTGATGCTGTCCTGCGAGGCCGAGGCGATCTTGACCGACTTGGCGCGCGTGCCGACGTCGTTGACCAGCTGGGCATAGCCCTCGCTGAAGCTGGACACACCGCCGATGGTCTTGGCGTTCTGCAGCTTGGCCAGCGCCAGCATGTTGCCGTTGTCCTTGACCGCGCCGGCGTTGCTGCTCAGCGTGAAGGTGTCGCCCGTCGCGGGCGTGCCGCCGAAGCTGAAGGTCAGGCCGTTGAGGGTGTAGTCGGTATTGCTGCCGTTGGACACGGGCGCCGGCTGGGTCGCGAGCGGTCCGTTGGCATCGCTGAAGACATAGGTGGTTCCGTCGAACCTGGCGGTGATCGTGCCAGCCAGCAGCGAATAGCCGGGCGCGACCTTGCCCAGGCTGACCGTGCCGTTGCCCTTGTTCGACGCCGCCGCGTCGGCGCGAGCCGGCGATGCCGCGGCGATCCTGGCCGGGTCGCTGATCGCCATGTCGAAGCCGGTGGCGGCATTGCGCGTGGGCTGGATCGTGAACGAATCGTTGGTGCCCATCGCCGCATTGATCTCGACGGTGAAACCGTCGGCGCTGAACTGCAGCGGGTAGCTGGCGCCGCCGGCGGGCACCGGCGTGACCACCTGCTGGTTGTCGGAGAGACGCGTCAGCGTGTAGTTGGTACCGTCGAACTGCAGCCTGTAGTCGCTGGTGGTCAGGGCCGAGGCATTGTCGATCCTGGTCGTTGCCACCGTGGTCTTCACGGTGTTGTTGGCGTTGGGGATCGAGGTGGCGCTACCCAGTTCAAACATGTCGGTGCCAATCGCGCCGTTCAGGTCGATGCCCAGCTTGTGCTGCGCGTTGAAACTCTGGCCGATCGCCAGCGACAGCCGGCCGATGGCGCTCTGCGCCGCGTCCAGGGATTCGGTGCGGAACTGCAACAGTCCGCCCAGCGAACCGCCGGTGATGGCGCCCGGCTCGCTCTCGAACACGTTGCCGTTGGGCAGGGTGTAGGCCACCACGGTGCGGTTGGGATCGGCCGCCGAGGCTACCGCCTTCAGCTCGTACGCGTCATTGCCCATCACCAGCGGCTGACCGTTGCCGACGAAGACGTTGTAGGTGCCGCTGTCCTGCACCACCACCTTGGCGCCGACCAGCCTGGTCAGCTCGGCCACGGCCTGGTCACGCTGGTCCAGCAGATCGTTGGGCGGCTGGCCGCCGGAGGCAGCCTTCAGACGGGTGATTTCCTGGTTCAGGTTGGCAATCTGCCTGGTGTACGCGTTGACCTGCGTAACGGCGGTGCCGACCTGCTCATTGACGCCCGATTGCAACTGCTTGAAGTAGTTACTGGCCGAGCGCACCTGCCCTACCAGCGCTTGTCCGGCCGACAGCATGCCCTGGCGCGCTGCCGGATCGGCCGGGGTGTCGGCCACGGCCTGCACCGCCGCGAAGAACTTCTGCATCAGCGGCGCCAGGCCGCCCTTCTGGTCGGCGAGCAGGTTGTCGATCTGGGCGATCTGGTCCGAGTACGCCGCCAGCGATGCGCTGGCCGAGGTGGCGCCGCGCAGCTGGCCGGTCAGGAACTCGTCATAGACGCGGATCACCGTGGTGGTGTTGGAGCCGAAGCCATAGAAACCCTGGCTGGTGTACTGGCCGCCGGCCGAGGCCACGATGGTGTTCTGGCGCGAATAGCCTTCGGTCGCCGAATTGGCAAAATTGTGGCCGGTCGTCGTCAGCGCGTTCTGCGCGGTGTTCAGGCCGGAAAGACCAATACTGAAGAGAGACATTGTGCTCTGACCCCGGATTGATGGGACTACCGCGGCGAGGGCCGGCGGTGGTGGATGTGGAAGTTATCGGCTGGGTGGGGGCGGGACTTTAGGTGTGGAAGTGATCTTCGCCAGATCCGCTGGCTTCCCCCTGCCCTCAGGCTGCGACCTTCTTCATGATCTTCACCAGCTTGTGCCCGTACGCCGGATCGGTGGCATAGCCCGCGCGCTGCAAGCCATGCGCCGCCTCTTCAGCCGACGCCGCGCTGACCACGCCCGCGTAGCGCGGGTTGTTCGTCAGCAGGCGGGCATAGTCGGCACAGGCCTCGTCATACGAGCCATAGGCGCGAAACTTCGCCCGCACCTTCTGCGGCTGCCCGTCGACATATTCCGTGGTGGTGATCTCGGCCACGCGCCCCTTCCAGCTGGCCCCGGCCTTGATGCCGAAGACGTTGAAGGTGGTGGAGCCGTCGGCGTGCGTGATCTCGCGCTGGCCCCAGCCGGATTCCAGCGCGGCCTGGCCTACGATCAGCCGCGCCGGCACGCCGCTGGCGCGCGCGGCGGCTTCCGCGGGCCCGGCCATGCGGGCGACAAAGGCGCTGACGTGGGCCGGCGCGTCGTCCGGCAGCCGTCCCAGCTTGTCCTCGCCCTGGCCGCGGTCCGCGTACCACTGCGGCTGGTACTGGCGCAGGCCGGCAGTGGGATTCCAGTTCTGTCCCGGCACGATGGTGCCGATCGCCGGCAGGTCGGCCTGCTCGCCGGCGTCGGCCGGGACCGCCCCGGCGCCGCGGCTGTCGAGCAGCCTTGCCATCTCGGCATCGGCCGCCTTGCCTGACTCGGCCAGGCTCATGGCGCTCATGCCGGCCGGCATCGGCGTGCCGGTGGCGCGCGCCAGCTGGCGCACCATCACATCGGCCAGGCCGATCCCGCGCGACGACATCTGCTGCGCAAGCTGCTGGTCCATCATCGACATATAGAGCTTGCTCTGCTCGTTGTCGAAGAGGCCGTCCTGCGGGGTGGCATCGCGCATGCTCTTGAGCACCATTTGCGTGAACACCGCCTCGAACTGCCTGGCGACGGCTTGCAGCGTATTGGCGTCGGCGCCGCCGCGCGCGCTGTGCTTGAGCGCCTCGAAGCCCTGCGTGTCCAGCGCAAAGCGCTGCGTCAGCTCCGCCGCCTGCGGGGGTCGTGCCGTGTTCATGGTCAGATCACTTCCAGCTCGGCACGCAGCGCCCCGGCCGCGCGCATGGCTTCCAGGATGGTCTGCAGGTCGGCCGGGGTTGCGCCCAGCGCGTTCAGCCCCTTGACCACGGCGGCCAGCGATGCGCCCGCCTTGACGATCTGCAGCGAGCCGCCCTGCTGCCTCATGTCGATCTGCGACACCGGCGCCACCACCGTCCGCCCTTCGCTAAATGGCGCGGGCTGGCTGATCACCGGTTGCGTGTTGATCACCACCGACAGGTTGCCGTGCGCCACCGCGCAGTCTTCCACCGTGACCGCCTGGTTCATCACGATGGAACCGGTGCGGGCGTTCAGGATCACCTTGGCCGCGGCCTTGGCCGGGGTCACGTCGATGTTCTCGATGCGGGCCAGGAAGCCCACGCGCGCGGCCGCCGAGGCCGGCGCACGCACCTGCACCACGCGCCCGTCCAGCGCCGCGGCAACGCCGCCGCCCATGGAGCGGTTGATGGCTTCCACCACGCGCTCGGCGGTGCCGAAATCGGTGTCCTTCAGTTCCAGGTTGAGCACGCCGCCATCCGGCTGGAACGGCGCCACCGCGCGCTCAACGATCGCGCCATTGGCGATGCGCCCCACCGCCAGCTGGTTGACCTGCACCTTGCTGCCGTTGGCCGATGCGCCCGCGCCGCCCACCAGCATATTGCCCTGGGCGATGGCATAGACCTGGCCGTCGGCGCCCTTGAGCGGGGTCATCAGCAGCGTGCCGCCGCGCAGGCTCTTGGCATTGCCCATCGACGACACCACGATGTCCAGCTGGCTGCCGGGCTGCGCGAACGCAGGCAGCGAGGCGGTCACCATCACCGCCGCCACGTTCTTGAGCTGCATGTTCTTGCCGGCCGGCAGCGTGATCCCCAGCTGCGAGAGCATGTTGGTCAGGCTCTGCGTGGTGAACGGCGTCTGCATGGTCTGGTCGCCGGTGTTGTCCAGGCCGACCACCAGGCCGTAGCCCACCAGCGGGTTCTCGCGCACGCCCTGGAACGTGGCCAGGTTCTTCAGACGCTCGGCCTTGGCGACGCTGGCAAAGGCGCCAAAGGCCACGCCCAGCGCCAGGCTGATCACGCTCAGGCGCAGCAGGCGGGACAGGAAACGGGCGAGCATCGGAGCAGACATGGCGCGGTCAGAACGGTGAAACATTGAGGAAGAAGCGCTGCAGCCAGCCCATGTTCTGCGCTTCGTCGATCACACCCTTGGCGGTGTATTCGATGCGCGCATCGGCGACCTGCGTCGACAGCACGGCGTTGTCGCCGGTGATCGTGCGCGGATTGACCACGCCGGAGAAGCGGATGAACTCGGCGCCCTGGTTGATGGCCATCTGCTTTTCGCCGGAGACCACCAGGTTGCCGTTGGTGAGCACCTCCAGCACGGTCACGGTGATGGTGCCGTTGAAGGTATTGGCCGCGCTGGCGCCGCCGCTGGCCTTCATGGTGTTGGCGCCGTTGATGCTGGCGTTGCTGCTGCTGTTGAACAGGCCGCTGAGCGCGCGCGGCACGGCATCGAACGCCAGCGCGGTGTTGCCGGTGCGGCTGGTATTGGTGCCGGAATTCTTGCTGGCGTTGACGTTCTCGGTGATCAGGATCGTCAGGATGTCGCCCACATTGCGCGGACGCCGGTCCTCGAACAGCGGGTTGCCGGCGTAGGACGACTGGTAGATCGAGCCCGAAGCCGGCCCCATCGGCCGCGGCTCTGCGCGCGCGGTGGTGGGCAGTTGCACCAGCGGCTCGCGCGGCATCAGCGCGCAGCCGCCGCTGGCCAGCATTGCCACGCCGGCCAGGCAAACCAGCGCATGCGCGCCCAGGCGGGAAAGCAAGGTGGCCATGTTCACACCAGTCAACCCAGTTGCGACAGGCGCTGCAGCATCTGGTCGGATGCCTGCACGGCCTTGCTGTTGATCTCATACGCGCGCTGGGTCTGGATCATGCTGACCAGCTCTTCCACCACGTTCACGTTGGACGCTTCCACGTAGTTCTGCTGCACCACGCCAGCGCCGTTCAGGCCCGGCACGGTGGTGTTGGGCGCGCCCGAGGCATCGGTCTGCACGTACAGGTTCTCGCCCATGCTTTCCAGGCCGGCCGGGTTCATGAAGGTGGCCAGCTGCAGCTGCCCCACCTGCACGTTGGCGCTGGAGCCGGGCTGCGTCACCGACACGGTGCCATCGCGCGCAATGGTCATCGACAGCGTATTGGCCGGGATGGTGATGGCGGGCTGGATCACGAAGCCGCTGGAGGTCACCAGCTGGCCGTTCTGGTCCACCTGGAACGAGCCGTCGCGGGTGTAGGCGGTGGTGCCGTCGGGCAGCGCCACCTGGAAGAAGCCCTGGCCCAGGATGGCCACGTCCTTGGCATTGCCAGTCTGCTGCGGGTTGCCCTGGGTGTGGATGCGCTCGGTGGCCACGGGGCGCACGCCGGTGCCCAGCTGCATGCCCGACGGCAGCGTGGTCTGGTCCGACGACAGCGCGCCGGGCTGGCGGATGGTCTGGTACATCAGTTCCTCGAACACCGCGCGGCCGCGCTTGAAGCCGTTGGTCGACACGTTGGCCAGGTTGTTCGAGATCACGTCCATCTGCGTCTGCTGCGCATCGAGGCCGGTCTTGGCAATCCAGAGAGAGCGGATCATGGTGGTCCTTGCGTTGGTGCTGGCACGGTGCGCCGTGCCGGTCAGTCATTCAGGTCAGTTGGTCGAGAGCAGCTGGTTGGCGCGCTGCTCGTTGCCGTCGGCGCCCTGGATCATCTTCATCTGCATCTCGAAGCGGCGGGCATTGGCGATCATCTCGACCATGGCTTCGGTCGGGTTGACGTTGCTGCCTTCCAGCGCGCCCGAGATCACGCGCACGGTGGGATCGGCCTCCAGCGGCTGCGCGCCGGGACGCAGGCGGAACAGGCCGTCATCGCCGCGCGCGATGGCGTCGTTGGGCGGGTTGACCACGCGCAGCCGGCCCACCTGCGCCAGGCCGGCAGAGGCTTCGCCGGGGCCGCGCGCGGTGATGGTGCCGTCGGTGCCGATGGTCACCTGCGAGCCCGGCGGCACCGCCAGCGGACCGCCATCGCCCATCACCGGCAGGCCGGAGATGGTCTGCACCTGGCCGTCCTGCGCCACCTGCAGCGCGCCGGCGCGGGTGTAGGCCTCAGTGCCGTCCGGTGCCTGCACCACCAGCCAGCCATTGCCTTGCAGCGCCACATCCAGCGTGCGGCCGGTGTAGGTCAGCGGGCCGGCGCGCATGTCGGCGCCGGGGGTCGAGGCCACCGTAAACGCGCGCGTGCCCGCCTCCGGCCCGACCACCGGCACCGCGCGGTACAGGTTGACCTGCGCGCGGAAGGCCGGCGTGGAGACGTTGGCGAGGTTGTTCGATACCGCCGCTTGCTGGTCGAGTATCTGCTTGGCGCCCGACAGGGCGGTGTAGATCATGCGGTCCATGGCGGCGGCTCAGCTCAGCGTAGCGGTCACAGGTTGACCAGGGTCTGCATGACCGTGTCCTGCGCCTTGATGGTCTGCGCATTGGCCTGGTAGTTGCGCTGCGCAACGATCAGGTTGACCAGCTGGCCGGACAGGTCCACGTTGGAAGCTTCCACCGCATTGGAGCGCAGCGTGCCCATGCTGCCGCCGGCCACGCCGACCAGCGCCTGGCCGGAGGCGCCGGTGGCCGACCACACGTTGTCGCCCTCCGGCTTCAGGCCTTCGACGTTGCCGAATGCGGCCATCACGATCTGGCCGAGCGGCTTGGTCTGCTCGTTGGAATAGTTGCCGGTGATGGTGCCGTCGCCATTGACCGAGAAGCCCAGCAGGCTGCCCGAGGTGTAGCCGTTCTGGCTGAGCTGCTTGACGTCGTTGTCGGCGCCGAACTGGGTGGTGCCGGTCAGGTCCAGCTTCATCGCCATAGCCTGCGCGCCATTGGCGGCCGGCTGGCTCAGGGTGATGGCGCCGGCCGCCGGCGATTGCAGTGCGCCGGCGTTGTCGAACGCGAGTGTGACCGGTGCGCCGCCGACGGCATTGCCGTTGACGTCGGTCACATACATGCGCCAGTCGGTGCCACCGGCGACGGTCGGGGCGCCCGCCGACTTGGCGAAGTACGCCATCAGCTGCTGCTTGTTGCCCAGCGAGTCATAGACGTTGATCGCCGTGCTGTAGTTGAACATATTGCTGGTCGGCGGCGAGCCGGCCGCGCTGGCGAAGGCCTGCGTCGGCACGGTGGCGCGCGAGTCAAGCTGGAACTTGGCGGTGATGTTGCTGGTAGCGCGGGGCTCCATCTGCGCGTTGCTGATCACCAGCGGCTGCGGCTGCACGCCCGCGCCGCCGGCCACGCCCGCCGGATAGCCGGTCACCTGCAGGCCCTGCATATTGGTGATGCGGCCGTCTTCCTGGCGCTGGAACTGGCCGTTGCGCGAGTAGTAGACCGCGCCTTCCGGGCTGGTCAGGCGGAAGAAGCCGTTGCCGTTGGTGATAGCCACATCCAGCGAGCGCCCTGAGGCTTCGATATTGCCCTGGTTGAACGACTGCACCACCGAGTTCACGCGCACGCCCAGGCCGATCTTGGTGCCTGCGTAGACATCGGCAAACTGCGCTGCCGATTGCTTGTAGCCAACCGTGTTGGCGTTGGCGATGTTGTTGCCAATCACGTCCAGATTGGACGCGGCGGCGTTCAGGCCGCTTACCCCTTGACCGAAACCCATGATTGCTTCCTTTTTGCTTGGTCGTTGAAGCCGGCCGGCGCCTGTGCGCTGCCGGCACCTGCGTTTCAGAGAATGCGGCGTACGTCGTCGACGTTCGCGGTCTGTCCGTCGCCCAAGTCCACCAGCACGCCGCTGGCGTCGCCGCTGATGCTCTGGACCTTGCCGTAGACCAGCGCCACCGGCTGCACCGAGGTGCCGTTGGCGGTGGCGGTCACCTTGAAGGTGTAGTCGCCGTCGGCCACGGCCGCGCCGGCGTTGTTCTTGCCGTCCCATGCGACGTTGTGCACGCCCGCGGTCTGCCCCTTCATGTCGATGGTGCGCACCACGTTGCCGTCCTTGTCGAGCACGTCGACGGTGACCGCATCCGCGGTCGACGGCAGGTCCAGGCCAAACTTGCCCGGCACGCCGCCCGCCACCGACACCTGCTTGCCCGGCACCATCACGGTATGGCCGATCAGCGCCGCGGAGTCCATGGCGCGGCTGGCGCTGACCTGCGACAGCAACTGCGACAGCGTCGCGTTCATGGTCTGCATGCCGCTGACCGTGCTGATCTGCGCCAGCTGCGAGGTCAGCTGCGCGTTGTCCATCGGGTTGAGCGGGTCCTGGTTGTTCATCTGCGTGACGAGCATGGTCAGGAAGTTGTTCTGCAGCTCGGACGCGCTGGCGCTGCCGCTCTTGAGGGCGTCGTTGATGCCCTGGGTGTTGCTGCCTACCGCGGAGGTGGTTGTCATGTCGGTTCGTTGTGTGCGTGCTGGTGGAGGCGTTGCCGATACAGGCCGAGGCTTGTCACTGGCCGATCGTCAGCGTCTTGAGCATCATGTTCTTGGCGGTATTGAGCACTTCCACGTTGGCCTGGTAGGAGCGCGAGGCCGAGATCATGTTGACCATCTCCTCCACCGGGTTGACGTTGGGCATCACCACGTAGCCCTGGGCATTGGCCATGGGGTGCGTGGGGTTGTGCACCATGCGCGGCGGCGACGGGTCTTCCGACACGCCTCGCACCTGCACGCCGCCGATGTCCGTCTGCCCCGGCGTGGGCGCCATGCCGAACACGACCTGCTTGGCGCGATAGGCCTGGCCGTCGGGGCTGACCACGCTGTCGGCGTTGGCCAGGTTGGAAGCGGTCACGTTCATGCGCTGCGACTGCGCGGCCATGGCCGAGCCCGCGACGTCGAAGATGTTCATTGCCGGCATGCGCTCTCTCCCTTACTGCTCGATCTATTGCTGGATGGCGGCCAGCATGGTCTTGATCTTTGAATTCATCACCGTCAGGCCGGACTCGAAGTGCACGGCGTTGTCGGCGAAGGCCACGCGCTCGGCATCCATTTCCACGGTGTTGCCGTCGACGCTGGACTGCAGCGGGATGCGGTAAGCCAGGTCGAATTCCTCGCGCCCCGGGGCCTGCGCGGGCAGATGGCGCACCGAGGTGGTGGACAGCGACATGCCCTCATTGCGATGGCCGCGTTCGACGCTCTGCGCCAGCGTGCTGGAGAAATCAAAATCGCGCGCCTTGTAGCCGGGCGTGTCCGCGTGCGCGATGTTGGAGGCAATCACCGACTGCCGCTGGTTGCGCAGGCTCAGCGCTTCCTGCTGGAAACGTAGTGCCGCGTCGAGTCTGTCAATCATCTGGGATCTCCCTGCTCACGTGAACGGAGCGAACGACCTTCTTCAGGGTTGCCATCTTAGGCGGCGACCTGTCACGCCAATCGGATGAATAAGGACGGGAAATCCATGCATTTCGGCCCGCCCTCGCGCGAGGGGCTGCCTACAATGGGACCCCGATGACAGATGTAAACGGGGCGCGCGGCCAGTCACGGGGCGGTGCGCCAGGCATGCCGTGCATGCCGTGCCGTCCTTGCCGGGAAGTCCAGATGAAACAGAATCGCCGCAACGCCCGCAGCCTGGCGCAAGCCCTGCTGGCGGCCTGCCTGCTTGGGCCCGCCGCCGCCGGTGCCGCGCCGGCGCAGGTCATGCCCGTCGCCATGCAGGCGGCGGCCGCGCACGGCCAGCAGCAGGCTGCCTATGCTGCCAACCCCGCTGCCAGCCCCTTTGCCGAAGACCCCGCGCGCGTTGCCGTGGAACGCTTCCTGCTGCAGCAGACCGCCGGCCTGCCGGGCAAGGTCAGCGTGCAGGTGGCGCCGCCTTCGGGTGGGCGCGCGCCGGATTGCCTTGCGCCCGACCCGTTCCTGCCCGCCGGCACGTCGCCTTGGGGCCGCGTCTCTGTAGGCGTGCGCTGCGGCGGTGAGCGGCCGTGGGTGCGCTACATGCAGGCGCGCGTGTCGGTGCAGACCGATTACTACGTCGCCGCGCGCGCGCTGGGCCCGGGCGAGCCGGTCGGCCAGGCCGATATCGAAGTCCGCCAGGGCGACCTGGGCACGCTGCCGCGCGCGGTGATCACCGACCCGGCGCAGCTTGCCGGCGCGGTCACCGCCAACCGTATTGCCGCCGGCTCGCCGATACGGTCTGACCTGCTGCGCAAGGCCATCGCCGTGCGCCAGGGCCAGACCGTCACCGTGGCCGTGGAAGGCGATGCCTTCCAGATCACCAGCGAAGGCAAGGTGCTGGCCGATGCCGCCACTGGCAACACCGTGCAGGTGCGCCTGCGCAGCGGCCAGGTGGTCAACGGGCTGGTGCGCAGCGGCGACACCGTGGTGCTGCAGTAGCCCGCCGAAAGTGCCTTGATCGTGGCCAAAAGACTGCAAACCCGTGGCGGGCGGCATGCGAAAATGCCGCCGACATCGCTGCGCGGCGAAATCGGGGCGAGCGCCCTAAAGAATTCGCCGGCGCAACCGTAATGCCATAGGAAACCAGCAAGGAACGCCCCGTGAAGATCAACCACACCGCCTCGTCCCGGCCCGCCGACGCCCCCGCGGACGCTGCCGCCGCCCGGCCCCAGGCCGCGCCGGCCAGCGCCGCGGCGCCGTCCGCCGGCCTGAGCGTCAGCCCGCTGGCCGCCCAGGTGCGCGACATCAGCGCCCGCCTGGCGCAGCCCACGGACGACGATATCGACACCGCCAAGGTCGAAGAGATCCGCCAGGCCATCGCCGAGGGCCGGATCAGGATCGACCCGGGCAAGATTGCCGACGGCCTGCTCGCGACCCTGCGCGAGCTTGGCCAGGCCGAACCCCGCTAGCCCAAATGAACCAGAGCCTGATCCAGTCCCTGCAGCGCGAAACCGAAGGCATCCAGGCCTTCGGCCAACTCCTCGCCGAAGAGCGCGACGCCCTCAAGCGGGGCGACTTCCAGTCCCTGAGCGGACTGCTGACGCGCAAGGTTGAACTGGGCCAGGCCCTGTCCCGCCAGCTCAAGGCCCGCGAAGCCCAGATGGGCGCGCTTGGCCTGCGCGCCGGCCCCGAAGGCCAGCTGCTCGGCCGCCAGGTCGACCCGGCCGTGGCCGACGCCTGGCGCCAGCTGATCTTCGCCCCGCGCACCGCGCGCCACGGCAACGCCCTGAACGGCGCCGTCGTCAATGCCCACCTCGATTTCACCCGCGAAGCCATTCAGGCGCTGCGCCAGCATAGTGGCGGGGATGCGGGGTTGTATGGGAAGGATGGGAAGGCGGCGGC
>NZ_JBYTAG010000067.1:0-39734 GCF_058787995.1 Cupriavidus sp. FW305-27 | reverse complement strand
GCGCGCGCGCTCGCGGAAAAGCTCAGCCGTGCCTGGAACCAGCCGGTGGTGGTGGAGAACAAGCCCGGGGCCAACGGGACGCTGGCGATCAGCTATGTGATCGGGCAGCCCGCCGATGGCTACACGCTGTTCTTCGCCGGCGTTTCCAACCTGAGCTTCAATCCCTTCCTGTACCCGAAGCTGCCCTATAACCCGGGTCGGGACCTGACTGGCGTGGCGATGCTCGCCAACTCGCCCTTTGTCTTTGTCGCGGCGCCGTCGCTCAAGGCTGATACGTTCCAGGATTTCGTGCGGATGGCCAAGGCTCGCCCCGGCGAGATCAGCTTCGCGTCGGGCGGCATCGGCAACTCCACCCACCTGGCGATGGAACTGGTCGCGCAACGCACCGGAGTCCGGCTGCAGCACGTGCCGTTCAATGGCAGCGGCGGCTCGACCAGCCTGATGAACGGGCAGACCCCGGTGATGATGAATGTGCTCGCGGGCGTGCAGCCTTACATCGCCGGCAAGAAGCTGATACCGCTGGCGGTCACCGGCGACAAGCGGCAGCCGGCCTTGCCCGCAGTGCCCACCTTCAAGGAGCTTGGCTATGACGTGCAGGTACCCGGGTGGTACGCGATCGTGGCCCGCTCAGGCACGCCTGCAGGCGTTATCCGCAAGGTCAATGCCGACATCAACCAGATCCTGGACGACCCGCAGTTCCAGGAGAAGCTTGCCTTCCAGTTCCTGGATGCAATCAAGGGGCCGCCGTCCGAGGTGGAGCGCTATATGAAGCGCGACGCCGATACCTGGGGCCCGATCATCCGCAACCTTGCCATTTCTCTCTGAGGACCGCTGCCATGGCACATCTCACCAAGGCCGTACAAGGCTATCGCCTGGCGGCGATGCACAGGCTGATGGACAAGCTGCGCGTCGATGCGCTGGTGTTCGGCACGCCTGACTTTTTCCAGTACGCGACCAATTTCCAGCTCGATGTCTGGCCGTGGGAGCGCCCGGTGTTCGTGGTGGTGCCGCGCAATGGCGACACCTTCGCGGTCATGAACGAGCTGTCGACCAACCATATGCGCTTTGCGACCGGGAAGGGCTCGGTCTGGCTTGCCGATGTCACCTACTACGCCGAGCATCCCCGTGTCTCGAATCGCCTGCCGCTGCCTGCGCAGCTGCCGGAAGTGGTTGCCGCGCTGCTGGGGGCCAGGGGGCTCGGCATGTCGCGGATTGCGGTGGACGTCCAGCATCCGATCCTGGCGGGTGCGCAGCGCTGCCTGCCTGAACTCACGCTGCGGCCCGCCATGGCGGAGATGCGCAGCCTGCGCTGGGTCAAGCATGCGGAGGAGCTGCAGGTCATGCGCGAGCTAGGTGCGCTGACGGACTGGGTGCAGGATCGCTACCGCGAGAACTTCCGGCCAGGCCGGCTGGTGCAGGAGCTTGACCACGCCATGGCGGCGCTGATGTCGGAGGAGGCGGCGCGGCGCTTTCCGGGCGAGGACTTCGACATCCTCAAATGCTGGACGCTGACCGGGCCAGCTTCGGCATCGCCGCATGGCGATGGCGCCGGATGCGGCGCACGGATTTCCGCCGGCGACACCATCGTCAACCTGGTGCTGCCGCGCCTGAACGGGCTGTATGTCGAGAATGAGCGCACCTGGTTTTGCGGCCGGCCCGGCGACGAGCAGGCGCGGTTCTACCAGGTTGCGGCAAAGGCCACCGACGCTGCCGTTGCCGCGGCGGTGGTCGGCAAGCGCGTCTGCGACATGGATGCGGCCGCGCAGGCTGTGATCGAGCAGGCCGGCTGCGGGGACTATGTCTTTCATCGCACCGGCCACGCGGTCGGTCTGATGCTGCATGAATACCCGGAGGACATGGCCTTCAATACCCGCCCGCTGCTTGCGGGAGAGGTGTATTCGGCGGAGCCGGGCCTCTATGTCTACGGCCTTGGCGGCTTCCGGCTGGACGATACCGTGGTGGTTGGCGACCAGCCGGAGGTCATCATCAAGACGCCGAAGACGCTGGAATACGCAACCGTGGACTAGGCGCCCGCCGCGTAGCTCAGTCGAGTGTCACCCCCGTATCCGCCGTCAGCTTGAGCACCACCGGCAGGTACGCCTTGTACGCCGCCTCTGCCTGTGCCGGGGTATTGCCGAGCGGTTCCGCGCCCATGTCCACGATGCGCCGCTGCATGTCGGCGCTGGCGACCAGGCTGGCGGTCTCGCGGCCCAGGCGGTCGATGATGTCCTGCGGCGTCTTCGCGGGCGCCATCAGCGTGATCGGGCCGGTCAGCCGGAACGGTTCGTCGGCGTAGCCGGCCTCGGCGAAGGTCGGCACGTCTGGCAGGCCCTGTGCGCGGCGCGTGCCGGTGACAGCGAGGGGCCGCAGCTTGCCGGTGGCGAAGTGTTGCTTGAGCGCGGTCACGGAGCCCACCGTCACGTTGACCTGGCCGGCGAGCAGGTCGGTCACCATGGGTCCTTCGCCGCGGTAAGGCACATGCAGCATGTCAGCCTGGTACTGCCTGGCGATGTAGGTCTGGATCGTATGCGGCTGCGTGCCCGCGCCCCACGACCCCATGCGCAGCTTGCCCGGCGATGCCTTGGCATAGGCCAGCAGTTCGGCAACGGTCTTGGCCGGCACGCTGCTGTTGACCGCCAGCACGGTGCGCGCGGTGGCGATGTCGGAGATCGGGCGCAGCTCAGTGCGCGGATCGTAGGGCAGCTTCTTGTACAGCGCCAGGTTGGACGTGATCGGGCCGGGAATGGTCATCAGCAGCGTATAGCCGTCAGGCGCCGACTTGGCGACGTAGTCGGTGCCGATGATGCCGCCGGCACCGCCCTTGTTCTCCACCACCACCGTCTTGCCGAGCTGGCGCGACAGGCCATCGCCGATGGTGCGCGCCAGCGTGTCGGTCAGCCCGCCCGGCGGGTAGGCGACGATCAGGTGGATGGGCTTGGCCGGGTAGGCGCCCTGTGCGCCGGCCGGGGCGGGCGCGGCGGCCAGGGCCAGCACGGTGAGCAGGGGCAGGGCGGCTTGCAGCAGCGGGCCGCGCAGCAGGTGGGCAGCGGTCGTCATGATGGCGTTTTCTCCTTGGGATGGATGGTCCGTGTTGCCCTACGTGGAAGGGGAAGTCTCACTCCAGCTTGATGCCGCGCGCCTTGATCAGCTTGCCCCATTTGCCGATCTCCTGGTCGATGAAGGCGGAAAACGCGCTGCCCGGCTCTGGCTGCGGCTCGAGCCCCAGCCCCAGCAGCTTTTTGCGGATCTCGGCATCGGCCAGCACGGCCGATGCCTCGCGGTTCAGGCGCTCGGAGACGGCGGGCGGCGTGCCGGCCGGCGCGACCAGGCCGAACCAGCCGTAGCCGACCATGCCCGGGTAACCCTGCTCGGCAAAGGTGGGCGCATCCGGATAGACCGGCGAACGCTGTTCCGAGGCCACTGCCAGCACGCGCAGCTTGCCGGCCTTGATAAAGGGCAGCGCCGAGGTGATGGCGGTCAGGGTGGCGTCCGCGCGGCCGGCCAGCAGTTCGGTATAGGCGGTGGCGTCGCCGCGGTAATGGACATTCAGCAGCTGGAACTTGCCGACCTGCCCGAATAGCTCGGCGGTCAGGTGCGGGCCGGAGCCTGCGCCCGGGGAGGCCAGCGTCACGCCATCCGGCTTGTCCCGGGCCATGCGCACGAAGTCGGACACGGTGCGGGCCGGCGAGCTGGCATTGACGATCAGGAAGACCGGGCCCAGCACGCGCGGTCCCACCGGCACGAAGTCCTTGTGGACGTCGTAGCGCTGGGCGATGCCTGCCGCGGTATTGATGGCGAAGGGCGCGGCAGCCCACAGCAGCGTGTAGCCGTCCGGCGCGGCACGGGCCACCTGCTCGGTGGCCAGGCGCGTGCCGGCGCCAGGCTTGTTCTCCACCACCACCTGTTGGCCCAGCTTGTGGCCAAGTGCCTCGGCAAGGATGCGGGCAGAGATGTCATTGGAGCCGCCGGCGCCATATGGCGACACCAGCTTGACCGGCCGCGACGGATACGTTTGCGCCTGCGCCGGGCTGGCCAGGCACAGCATCGCCAGGCCGGCCGTCAGCACGGCCCGGGCGAAGATTGAGGTCCGATTCATGATGCTTCCTTCATGCGGCGGATGGGTGGATAGCGGAAGCTGCGTTCCAGGTGCGTGGCGCCGGGCACGTAGAGGCGCAACGCTACATAGAACGGCTCAGCGGGGGCCGGCAGCCAGTTGCCGGCGAGGGCGTTCTCCGTAGGTGGCTGCGCGCCCAGCACGATGCACAGGCTGCCATCGGGCGCCGGGCGCAGGGCCGGCGAGCGGTCGCCCAGCGAGTAGCGCTGCAGGGGGTTCTCGACCAGCATGCAGTCCGATTTACGGTACATGGTCAGCGACCAGAATGCGCCCACTTGGGGTAGTCCTTGCCGGGGAAACACCAGTTCATACTGGTGCGTGCCGTCCAGCGGCAAGCCGTCGCCATCGCAATCGGCCATCAGGTACATGGCTTCCTCAACGCCTAGCGCACCGATGTAGTTGCGCGCCACTTCGGCGCGCAGAGCGTAGTGGGTGCCGAACGAGGTGCGGATTTCCACCGGCAGGAACCAGCCGCCGCCCAGCGCGGAGACCCTGGGCGCGGCCAGTTCCGCGTCGACCTGCGTCAGCGCGGTGGCCAGCGCCGCGCGCTGTGCCCCGGTCAGCGGCGCGTTGCTGCCGATGCCGGCCGGGGCAAAGCTGCGGACCAGTTCCGCTTCGGCCGCGGGTGGCGGGTTCTCGCGCAGCATGCGGGTGACGACGGCGGCGTAGCGGTCGGGATCGGCCGGCCGCTCGCCGGCTTGCATGCCAGCATCGAATACGGTTGCTGCGCTGGTGCCGTCCGGCCGGCGCAGGCGGATGCCGTCCTGCAGGGCATGTGCACCCGGCAAATCGGCTTCGCCATCGGCCAGGATGCGGCCGATGATCCAGACCGCGTTGGTGGGGCAGGGCAGCGGCGTTGCGCCGGCCGGCACCTCGCCCCGCCAGGCTGGCCCATGCAGCAGCCAGGTGCCGCCTTGCGTGCCGGTGGTGCGGGTGCCGATATAGCCGAACGGGTTGGTATAGGCGTCGAGCAGGCCTAGCACGTAGTAGCGGCCGTGGCAGTCGGGCACGTCGAGCAGCAGCGCGCCGCCGGACAGGTCGAGCCACGCATTGGTGTAGAGCGTGTCGTTGTTCGGCGTGACGACCTGCCGGTGCTGCGGGCCGAGCAGCGTGCGCACGTGCGTGACCGTGTTGATCCAGCGCAGCGTTGTGTCGGGCCCGTCGCCGGCAAAGACCCCGGCGCCATCGCGCCGCGGGCAGGTGGCGGCGCGCATGCGCGCCATCTCGTACAGCGGCAGCGTGTAGCGCACCGCGTCGCACGCCAGCGTGCCGAGCAGGTTGTCGTGGTGTTCCATGGCGCGCTCCATCAGGCAATGCGCCGCAAGGGCGGGATCACGTAGCCGCCGGCCATGAAGCCATCGGTCGGGTGGTAGAGCCGCAGGATCAGGTAGAACGGGCCGTCCGGTGCCGGCAGCCAGTTGTCCTGCGCCTGCGTGGGGCGCTGGTGCGAGATGGTCAGCGTGAGGCCACCGTCGACATCGTATTGCAGACCGGGACTGCGGTCGCCCAGCGCATAGCGCCCGATGGCGTTGTCGGTGAAGAAGCGGTCGGCGCCGTAGAGCGAGACCGACCAGAACGCCTGCGCCGGCGGCAGGTGTCCCGCGGGGAAGTGCAGGGCGTAGGCGTGGCGGCCGTGCAGCAGTTCGCCGTCGGCGTCGTAGTCGGCAGCGGCATAGACGGCCTCGTCGGCGCGCAGTGCGCCCAAGCCCTTCATCGCGGTGACCGCGCGCTGCATCCAGTCGTCGCCATAGCGGCCCAGCAGCAGGCTGTAGGTCCAGCTCTTGCGCGCATGGCTGCGGGTGTTGGCTTCGATCAGGGCCATGCCTTCGTGCCAGGCGCGGACCAGGCCCTGTTGCACCGCAGGCCGCAGCGCGCCCACATCGACGGCGTCGCCGGCGCGGATGCCGCATTTGCGCAGCAGCGACAGCAGGCCGGCGGCGGAAGGCTCGGCGGGATACTCGCGCAGGGCGTTGAAGATGTTGGCGAAGAAGTCCAGCGCGGGCTCGCCGCCCTCCTGCCAGTCGCGCACGCAGGCGGGCTGCATCCTGGCGCCGCCGGACAGGTAGAAGCCGTTCTCGAAGGCGCTCGCCGCCGGCAGATCGTCGGCACCCGTCACCAGCACGCGGCCCAGCAGCCAGACCAGTGCGGTGGGGCAGCGCACCACGTGGTCGCCTTCGGCCTGCTGCCCGGGGCCGGCCAGCACGATGTCGGCGCCGGCCGCGGGAACGTTGCGCGGGCCCAGGTTCTCGAAGTTGTTGGTCCAGGCGTCCAGCAGCTCCACCACGTAATAGCGGCTGGCGTCCGGCAGCGCCGGCACGTGCAGCGTGACCGGGCCGTCGGCCAGGTTGACCCAGGCGCAGAAGTAGAGCAGGTCATTGGCCGGGGTGACGATGTCGCGGTCCTTGTGTGTCCACTGGTGGGTGCTGGCCGACAGCACGTTGACGGGGGCACGGCCGTAGCCGGTGGCCTGGGCTACGGAGGTCTGCAGCCGGCAGGTGCGCAGGCTTTCAAACAGCGGATAGGTGGCAAGCACCAGCGGCAGCGCCGCCGCGGCGGTGAGGGCTTCCTGGGGCGTGTCGATGGGCGCGCCGGCAAGGAAGGGCGCAGCGGGTTGGTTCATGGCGTTGTCTCCGTCGGGTTTTGCTTTACTCGTTGATGCCGTCCCCGGCATGCAGCGTGACCACGGCATCGGCCGCGACCACGCCCTGGGCGGTGACGATCAGCGGATTGATCTCCAGCGTGTCCAGCCGCGGCCCGAGTGCGGCGGCGGCCTGCGACACGCGCGCCAGCACTTCGGCCACGGCATCGGCATCGACCGCGGGATGGCCGCGATGGCCGCACAGCAGCGCTTCGGCACGGCTTGCACGCAGCATGGTGCAGGCGCGGGCATGGGTCAGCGGGGCCAGGCCGAACGCGGTCTGCCGGAAGATCTCAACTGCCGTGCCGCCGATGCCGGCCAGCGCTACCAGCCCGAAGACCGGGTCACGCCGCACGCCCACCATCAGCTCGCCCCAGCCGCGCACCATGCCGGCGACCAGCGCGCCCTCGAAGCGCGCCGGGCTGCCGTGGTTGGTAGCGGCGGCCTGCACCTGCGCAAACGCCGCACGCACCGCCTGCGCATCGGCCACGTTCAGCACCACGCCGCCTACGTCGCTCTTGTGCAGGATGTCGGGCGAACACAGCTTGACGGCAACCGGGTAGCCGATGCCTTCGGCGATGCGCACGGCCTCGTCGGCATCGCGCGCCAGTCCGTGGGGTGCGGTGGGGATGCCGCAGGCGTTGAGCCACTGCATGGCTTCGAACTCGGACAGCGACGTAGTGTCGCGCGGAAGGTCCGGCGCAGCCAGGGCCGCGGCAGCTACGGCGGGCTTCGCATGTGCTGCCGCTGCCTGCGCGGCGGCGCGGGCCAGCACGGCCACGGCCTGCACCGCTTGGGCGGGTTCGCGGAAGACCAGCGCGCCGCGCGCTTCGAGCCAGCGGCGCTTTTCGTCATCGACCAGCCCGCTGAACAGCAGCGGCGCCGCGGTGCCGCTGCGGTGCAGGGTCTCGACAGCATCCTGCAGGCCAGGCCAGATGCGCGGCGCACCAACGCCGCCCGCCAGGAAGGCGACGACACTGCCGTAGTCGGGGCTTTGCGCCGCGGCGGCAATCACGTCCAGCAGCACTTCCGGCTGCGCCACGATCTGCCCGGTGACATCGATGGGATTGGCCGTGCTGGCAAAGGGGATGGCGCTGCGCAGCGCAGTGGCCGCGGCTTCCGGCATGGGCGGCAGGGGCAGGTCCAGCGCCTCGGCCTGGTCGGCCATCATGATGCCGACGCCGCCCGAAACCGTGACCAATGCGACCGGCGTGACGGCGCTTTCCGGCTCTTTCGCCGAGGGCTGCCAGCGCGTCGGCCGACGCCCGCGCGAGAGCACGTAGCCCAGCCGGAAGAAGTCATCCAGCGTATGGGCGCGGAATACGCCGTACTCGTCGAAGACCGCCTGGTAGACGGCGTCCTCGCCGGCCAGGCTGGCCGTGTGCGATTGCGCGGAGCGGGCCCCGGCCTCGGTGGTGCCGACCTTGGTCACCACCACTGGCTTGCCCGCGGCACGCGCCGCCGCCAGCGCGCGGCGCAGGCGGGTGCCGTCGCGGCAGCCTTCCAGGTAGGCCAGGATCACGCGGGTGGCGTCGTCGTGCGCCAGCCATTCGATCACGTCGGCCACGTGCAGGCCGGCTTCGTTGCCGGTGGTGACCCAGTGACTCAGCCCCAGCGATGCCTCGCGCGCCAGCCCAAAGGCATAGGCGCCGAAGGCGCCGCTCTGGCTGACCAGCCCGACTTCGCCCAGCGGCGGCAGCCCGCTCAGCGGCATCGGCGAGAAAGTGGCAAAGACGCGCTCGCGCAGGTTCATCGCACCCAGGCAGTTGGGCCCCAGCAGCGTGATGCCGTGCGCTTGCGCGAGTGCCGCCAGTTCCGCCTGCATGGCGATGCCGTCGCCGCCGGTTTCAGCAAAGCCCGAAGTGAAGAACACCGCGGCGCGCGTGCCGTTGCGCGCCAGCTGGCGCATGGTGTCCAGGCTGGCACTGATCGGCAGCGCCACGATGGCGAGGTCGGCCGGTGTGTCCAGCGCATCCAGCGAGGGCACCGCAGCCAGCCCCTGTACTTCGCGCGCCGTGGCATGCACGGGAATGATGCGGCCGGCGTAGCCCAGTTCGCTCAGCAGCCGCACCGGCATGCCGCCCACCTTGTCGGGCTGGGTGGAGGCGCCGATCACGGCGATGGTGCGCGGCTGCAACAGGGCGCAGAGGTCTGGCATCGCTTGTCTCCGTATGCGTGCGCCATGACTTCCAAGACGGCGCCGCGAATCTTGTCATTGGTGTGTCCGAGCATGTTGTCATGACATGTTATGATGAGTCAATGTTGTTATGATAAGTAGAAGCCCGCATCGGACATGCCGTGAACACCGCCAATCTCGTGACAACAAGCTCCCTGCCTCGCTTCAAGCAGATCGAAGGCGCGCTGCGCCAGCGCATCGTCAACAACGAATGGACTCCGGGCATCAAGCTGCCGTCTGAGTCTGAGCTGATGGCTGAATTCGGCGTCAGCCGCATCACCGTGCGCCAGTCGCTGGCATCGCTGCTTGCCGAAGGGCTGATCGAGACGGTGCACGGCAAGGGCAGCTTTGTCAGCCGTCCGGCGGGGCAGGCGGACCTGGGGCCGTTGACTGGCTTTTTCGACTACATGCGCGCGCGCGGGCACGAAGCGCACGGCAAGCTGCTGTCGACGCGGCTGATCGCGGCGCCGGCCATCGCCACCGATGCGCTGCGCCTGCCGCCGGGAACCAGGCTGCTGTGCGTGACCATGCTCAAGTCAGTGGCCGGCGTGCCGGTGGCGGTCGGCATGACGATGGCGCCCGAACCGCTGATGCGCGCGATTCTGGAGCACGACCTGGAAAACCACGATGCCCTGATGATCGTGGAGGCCCGCCTGGGTTATCGCCTCAAGTACCTGCACACGGAGAGCGCAGCAATCCCTGCCAATGCCGAAACCGCGCGCCGGCTCAAGGTGGCGCCGGGCGAGCCGCTGCTGCGCATCCGGTTCACGCCGCACGACATCGACGAGAAGCCGCTGGCCTTCTCCGAATTCATGTTTCGTGGCGACAAGTTCACCTACAAAGCCTGCGTGCGGCGCTAGCGTCGCCTGGCAGTGGCGCCGGGGGAACTTTTGTGCCGGTGCCGTGGCCTGAACGGCATCGGCGCTGGCGTTAGAATGTGGCGCCCAGTTCTGCCCCAGCCCAGGAGTCCAAGATGCTTTCGCCGCTTTTCCCGCGTTCCCTGTCCACCGCGCTGGTGATGGCGTTGTCGGTCACGTGCGCGTCGGCGGCGCTGGCCGCGGGGCAGGATGAAGCGCCAAAGCCGCGCGGCAAGGACGAGGCCCCGGAGGCCCCGGTCGCCTGCATGAAGGCGGTCAAGGCAGCGCTGCCCAATCCCGCCAGCTTCAAGTGGGTCAGCGGCAAGGCCCGCAAGGTGGCCGAAGACGCCTACAGCGTGGTGGCCGACGTCGAATACCTGGCGCAGGACGGCGCCGTGCGCAAGGCCAAGGTCCAGTGCGACGTGCTGCGCGCCCCGGGCAACCAGTTCGTGGTGCCCAAGGTCAGGCTGCCGCAGCACTAGGTCCCGGCAGGCCAGCGCGGCACAGCAAATCCCAGGTAAAAGTGGACGCTGTCCATTTCATTTGCTAGGCTATGTGTACGGCATCCACAAACATCTGTGGGTGCAATCCAAGGAGACCGCGAATGAAGACCGAAGCGCAGAAGGAGCACCGCTGGCTGCAACGGCTGGTGGGCAACTGGATCGCCGAAGGCGAGGCATCGATGGGGCCGGACCAGCCGGTGCAGAAGTGGGAGATTCCCGAGCGCGTGAGCAGCGTCGGCGACGTCTGGGTCCAGTGCGTGACGCAGGGCGACATGCCCGGCTGCGGCCCGTCCACCACGGTCATGACGCTGGGCTACGATCCCGCCCGCAAGCATTTCGTCGGGACCTTCATCGGCTCGATGATGACGCACCTGTGGATCTATGAAGGCGACCTCGATGCCGGCGGCCAGCAACTGACGCTGCGTGCCGAGGGGCCGGATTGCTCCGGCAATGGCCGCATGGCGCAGTACCGCGACGTGATCACCTTCACCGACGACGACCACCGCACGCTGACGTCCTACATGCTGGGCGAGAACGGCGAGTGGACCCAGTTCATGAACGCCAGCTATCGCCGCCAGCGTTAAGCCTGGCGGCGCTGGGCCGCGAGCCGTGCCAGCCGGCCGCGCGGGCCGGGCGGATCGTCGTGCGGGTGCGCGGCGCTGCCCCCGGCATGGCGCCGGCGCCGGCGGCGGAGCACCAGCAGCAGCGACGCCGGCACCAGCAGCACCAGCGCCAGCAAGGCGAACGTGAACAGGCCCGGATCGCGCGCCGCGGCGGCGACCCGGTTCACCAGGCAGGCAGCGACCACGATGCCGGGCAGCATGCCCAGCGCGGTGCCGACCAGGCAGTCGCGCAGGCCGATGCGCGATGCGCCGATCACCAGGTTGACCAGCGCGAACGGTGCAATCGGCACCAGCCGCAGCACCACCATCGCCACCAGTCCGTGCTTGCCCAACTGCTGGCTGACCCGGTTCAGCCGTCTGCCGCCAAAGCGGCGCACAGTATTGCGCCCCAGCAAGCGGCCGGCCAGGTAGCCTGCGCCGGTGCTCAGCACGGTGCCGCACAGCGCCAGCGCGGCGCCGTAGAGCGGGCCGAAAATGACCACGGTCAGCAGGATCAGCAGCGTCACCGGCAGCATTGTCACCGCGCCGGCCAGGTAGACGCCCATCATCGCCAGCGGTGCCAGCGGCATCTCGTCCAGCTGCTCGACCAAGCCGAGCAGCGCGCGGAAGTCCGCCCATTCGCGCAGCGGCGTATGGCGCCATGCAAATGCCAGCCCCGCCAGCATCAGCGCCAGCACCACCATCATCCCGACGCGCCCGAGCACGCGCGGGCGTGCCTCATGGCTGACGAACTCGGCCAGCACCTGGTCGCTGTCGATCGGCTCGATCGGGTCCAGCAGGTTGGCCGCCGGCGAAGCGGCATCGACATCGTCCGGCAACGGCGGCTCGTAGGCTTCCAGCGAGCGCCCGTCCGCGCGCTGCAGGTTGCGGATGGCCGCAAGCACGCTGCGGGTGGCGGCGACCTCGGCCTGGAAGGTTTCAGGTGCCACATCCAGGTGCTCGCCCAGCAGCCGTGCGCGCATGGCGGCAATGGCCGCCTGCACGCGCGGGTCGCCGCCCGACATCACCACCACATTGCACTCGGTATCCAGCCCCAGCGAGCGGTTGCTGAGGTTGGACGAGCCGATGGTGATGAGGTCGTCGTCGATCACCGTGACCTTGCTATGCACATTGACACATTCGGGCATCAGGCCGGGAATCGACGGGCAGTACAGGCAGAAGCGTTCGTGCGTGTCGGCCGCGCGCAGGCGGCGGTACAGGCGAGCGCGCAGCACGCCCATGCTGTGCGCTTCCAGCCAGCCGCTCTCGTTGCGTCTCGACACCAGCACGATATCGGGGCCGTCCTCGTGCCCCAGCCGTGCCTCCAGCGCGTTGGCGATCTCGCGCGAGCTGAAGTACTGGTTCTCCATGTAGATGCTGTGCCGGGCCGAGGCGATGGCATCGTGCAGCAGCATGCGGATCTCGCTGACACCGGGCTCGTCCTCGCACATGGGCATGGTGCGGGCGATGGCGACGCGCACATCGGTCAACTCCGGCGCCAGGCCTGGCGGCCACGGGTCTGACGAGGTGGCCGCAACCGGGCGCGGCTCGCTGCCGCTGGCGCGCAGCCAGCGCGCCGCGCATAGGGTGCCCAGCGCCGCGGCGGCGGGGCCGTCGAGCGCGCACTGCACGTCATGGAAGGGCGGGTAGGGCTTGCCTTCGGCCATGCGCAACGGCGCGCCGGGGGCATGGCGGTTGTCGTCCCAGCGGCGCAGCGTCAGGTCCAGCCCGCCGACAAAGGCGAGCTTGTTGTCGATCACTACTACCTTCTGGTGGTGCGAGGCGCCCGGGGGATGGTTGCCGTCAAGCCGGAACGCCAGGTGCCGGTGCGCCTGCCAGTGCGCGCTGGCCGACGGCAGCCACTCGCGCTCCATCGCCATCACCATGGCGTAGTCCCAGCTCAGGATATAGATGCGCAGCTCAGGGCGCTGGTCCGCCAGCGCGCACAGGAAGTCGCGCAGGCCCGCCGGCAGGCCGTCCTGTGCGCCCTGCGGCACCAGTTCCATGCGGCTGTCGATATCCCATCCCAGGATGAAGATGGTGTGCTCGGCGCGCGGCAGCGCTTCGCGCAACGCGCGGAAGTAGGCGTCGGCGTCGACCAGCATGGCAAAGCGCTGGCAGGGCTCGACGCGCCAGCAGTTGCGCCCCGGCTCCGGCGTAAAGGCGGCCGGGGCCTGGTGATCATGCGGAGGGCCAGTGGCGGGAGACGCGGTGGTGCCGGGCGGGTTGTGTTGCCTCATGTCGCACGCTTCGGGGAGGTTCAGCCAGAAACGTCGCGCAAGTTCCGTACCGGTGCGCCAAGCGGGCTGGTCCAGGCGTGCAGGCAATGCCCCCAGGGGATAAGGGCGAGCCGTGGGCGGCTCAGGCGCGTGTGCGCTTTACCTGCCCTTTGTAAGAACGGCATGCCGGCGCGGGCGGGTCGGAAGACCCCGGCATGCGGCGAAGACGCTACGACGGATGGCCGCGCCGCAGCGCCGTGGGGCGCGCAATGCCCCAGACATCCAGTAGCGGCTCGAAATGCGGTTTGCTTTCGCGCGGTGCCGGCGCCACGCGGCGCGGCGGCGGCAAAGGCCGGCCGGTCAGCACTAGCGGGGTATCGGCCTCTGCCGGCGATTCAGGCTCGCCGGCGTAGGCCACTACGCCCATCTGGCGGGCGGACTTCAGCGCGCGCGTCAGTTCCGCGGCGTTCAGGCGGCTGGCGGCGGCAAGCTGGTGCCGGGGCATGGGCCCCTTGGCACGCAGGCTGGAAATCAACGCCATCACGCATTCCCGGGTGGTTCGATTCATTTCGCTGCGTCAGGAAAAAGGGTACAGCGGTGGGCTCGCCAATCGAGCCTGCCGCGTACGGTACCCATTCTTTCGCAGGGGTCATATCCTTGCCAACCGGATATGACACTTGTTCACATTTCCTAGCGCAGAGAGAGGAATCGTCCCTAGGCTAATGCCGCGTTTCCGGGTCGCCGGTCGGAAATCTGCGATCCGCGCGGTCGCGCGGGGTCAGCATCGTGCCATGCCGGCGCCACTTGCGCGCGTGCCTGGCATGGATGTCTTCGGCAAGTTCGTGCAGTTCGGCAACCCTGGCGTCGATCGGGTCGGGATAGATGTCCAGCGGGCGATACCTGAGGAACAGGCGCATGGGGGTCTCGGTTGGTCCTGGATAAGGCGTGTTGCCTTGATTCCAGTATCGGTGACAGACCCGTAGCTTTCACGAGCGCAGACGTAACACATTGATTTCATTCAATGTGTTTCCCGCAATGGATTGTTGTGGCCCGCGTTCGCCGCGGGCCCGGGGGATGCAGGGGGAACCGGCGGTTGACGGTGGCCGGGGTGGTCAGTAGCCGACGCGGGCGGTGCCGCGTGCGTCCCGGCAATAGATCTTGCGTTCGCGCACCAGGCCATCGCGGCCGTGGATGCACAACGGCAGGCCATCCGCGCGCGCGCGCATCCAGCCGGCCGCGATCGCGGCTTCCTGGGTCGGGAAATGCAGCGCGGTGTCGTCGCCACCGTTCTCCAGGCCTTCGATGGTGAGTGCCCATCCGCCGTCGCCGGCGTATTCGGCGTTGTCGGTTGCGGCGGGAAGCACGTGGATGCTGCGTGACGTCATGGTGTTCTCCGGAGGGCGTGGGCTGACATTTGATTTTTAAGCGACGGCGCCGCCGCGGGTATCCGTCGATGTCCTACAAGCGCGCACGCGGTGACGGCCGGTCGCGCCGTCGGCTGACATCCCGGTAGGACGAAAGCCGACTTTTTGCGCTGCGGTGCGTTGCTACGATCCAATTGCCGGTCGGGCAAGCGGCTGCCCGGTCCCAAGCCATTCCGATCCACTCCATCCTGGCGGCGCATGTCGCATCCACACGAAGCAAGGAGATCGTCATGAGAAAGCTATTTGCACTGTTTGCCCTCGCTGGCGTGATGCTGGTCACGGGTTGCAATACCATGGCCGGCGCAGGCAAGGATATCGAGCGCGGCGGCGAGAAGGTACAAGGCGCGGCGGAAAGCACCAAGCAGAAGATGTAAGTCCCGCTGCCTGCCGCCCTGGCATTGCTAAGGCCCGCGTCTGGTGACGCGGGCCGTTGTCTTTGTCACGGCGAATTCAATGTGCGGCCGCCGCCGGCGCCTGCGCCGCATCGATGTGGTTGCGGCGCCAGCTGGCGGGCGGCAGGCCGAACTCGCGCTTGAACGCGCGGCTGAACGCGGCCTCGGAATCGTAGCCGACCGCGCCCGCGACCTCGCTGATGGAACGGTTGCCGCTGCGCAGTTCGGCGGCCGCGGAGCGCAGCCGCCAGTGCGCCAGGTACTGCATCGGTGGCTGCCCCAGCAGGTCGGTAAAGCGCTGCGCCAGCGCCGAGCGCGACAGGCCCACGTTGCCCGCCAGCTCATCGACCGTCCACGGGTAGGCGGGCCGCGCGTGCATGCGCGACAGCGCCCGCCCCACATAGCGGTCGCGCAGGGCGGCAAGCCAGCCGCTTTCATTGTCAGGCAGGGTGTCGATGCAGCGCCGCACTGCCTGCACGAACAGCAGCTCAGACAGCTTGGCCAGCACCGTGGCGGTGCCCGCACGCGGTTCCGCCGCTTCAGACGTGGCAAAGGCCAGCGCCGACGCCAGCCATGCCGATTCCAGCCCGCTGCCCAGCCCCACCTTGAACAGCCGCGGCAGCGACGTCAGCAAGGGGTTGCCCATGGTGTCGTCGAACCCCAGGAAGCCGCACACCATGCGCGTGGTCTCGCCGCCGCCGCCGTAGGAAACGCGCATGACCTCGCCCGGACTGTTGCGCAGCATGTCGTACACCAGCGGAGCGGACGGCAGCGGCTGCAGGCGCAGGTCGCTGCCCAGCACGTGCGGCTCGCCCTGCGGCACCACCAGCAGTTCGCCGGTGTCGACCCGCAGGCCCGGGCCGGTGCCGTCGACCAGGCGCGCCCAGCAGACGCCTTCGGTAATCAGGTGGTAGGAGACGACGCGGTCGGCGCGGGGCAGGAAGGCGGCGCGCAATTCAGCATCCGCTTCACTGATCAGGCACCACGGCGACTTGAACTCGCCGTTCAGGAACACGGCACCGCTGAGCTGCACGGCGCGCAAGAGGTCGGACAAGGCATCCATGGTCACATTCCTCCAGATCCGGTGTTTCGCGCAAGAAAGCCGGACGCCCGATCATACGGGCAAGGGGACCGGGCTCCGATACTAGCACCGTGCCTGGCGCCATACAACGCCGCAGCGCACGTATCAGACTAGCCGGAGACAACACCATGGAAACCCTTTCCGCAGCGGATGCCAGCGCAGGCGCACAGGCCGACTGGCTCGGCCTGGCCGCGACCCTGGGCCGCACCTTCGACGCACGCGCGCCAGAGATCGATGCCAGCGGGCAGTTCGTCAGCGCCAACTACGACGACCTGCGCGCGCACCGCTTCTTTGCCGCGGCCGTGCCGCAGGAACTTGGTGGCGCCGGGCTGTCGCACCAGGAGCTGGGCGCGGTGCTGCGCGAGCTGGGCAAGTACTGCGGATCGACCGCGCTGGCCTTTGCCATGCACACCCACCCGGTGGCCACGGCCGCGTGGCGCTGGCGCAATCAGCAAGCGCCGGTGGAGGGGCTGCTCAAGCGCGTGGCGGGCGAGCAGATGGTGCTGCTGGGCAGCGGCGGTTCGGACTGGCTGCAGGGCAGCGGCAAGGCTACGCGCGTGGATGGCGGCTTTCGCGTGGATGCGCGCAAGATCTTCGCCAGCGGCGCGCCGGCGGCGGACCTGTTCATGACCTGCGCCGTCCATGACGATCCGGAGACCGGGCCCACGGTGCTGCATTTCGCGCTGCCGATGAAGTCGCCGGGCGTACGCGTGCTGTCGAACTGGCACACGCTGGGTATGCGCGGCACCGGCTCGCATGATGTGCTGCTTGAAGGCGTGCTGGTTCCGGATACCGCCATTGCCGCCCGCCGCCCGCAAGGCGTGTGGCATCCGATGATGCATACGGTGGCGATGATCGCGCTGCCGCTGATCTATGCGGTCTACGTCGGCGTGGCCGAGGCCGCGCGCGATATCGCGCTGCAGCTGGCGCGCCAGCGGCGCCTGAGCGCACATGCGGTGGAAGCCGCCGGGCGCCTGTGCAACGAGGCCGATGCCGCGCAGCTGGCGCTGGATGCGATGTTCGCGGCGGCATCGGGGCAGGCGCCGGGCGCGGTCACCACCAACCGCATCATGGGCGCCCGCACGCTGGCCGCGCGCGCGGTGCTGGCGACGGTCGAGGCGGCGATGGACCTGGCCGGCGGCGCGGGCTTCTATCGCGATGCCGGGCTGGAGCGGCGCTTTCGCGATGCGCAGGGCGCGCGCTTCCATCCGCTGCAGGCCGGTGCCCAGCAGGAGTACGCAGGGCGCATGGCACTGGGGCTGGATCTCGATGCGCCGCCCGGCGAGGTGCGGCCTGCCGCGCAATGATCCCCGCCCTGGCGCCGCTGCCGTATGACACGCAAGCCTGCAACGACAGCGGCCAGGACGACCCGGCCCGCGCCATCAGCCACGATGGCGCGGCACGGCGGGCCTTGCGCGATGCGCTGGGGCAGTTTGCCACGGGCGTTACCATCGTCACGGCCGCGGACGCCGACGGCCAGCCGGTCGGCGTCACGATCAATGCCTTTACCTCGGTGTCGCTCGCACCGCCGTTGCTGTTGTGGTGCCTGGCACGCAGCTCCGGCAGCCTGGCGGCGCTGCGTGCGGCGCCGTGCCACGCGATCAATGTGCTGGGGAGCGGGCAGCAGGCCTTGTGCCGGCGCTTCGCCGCGCGCGGTGCTGACCGCTTCGCGGGCGTCGATTGCCGCCCCGGGCCGTTTGGCACGGTGCTGATCGGCGGCACGCTGGCGTACTTTATCTGCCGGCACCACTCGGTGCGCGTGGTGGGCGACCACGTGATCTTTGTCGTGGAGGTGGTGGCCTATGGATCGACGCCGGGCGCGCCGCTGGTGTTCCACGCAGGCGGGTTTGAGGTACCAGCGCCTTAGCCGCGCTTGCCCGCGATCACCAGCGCAATGCCGCCCAGCACCGCGGCCGCGCTCAATGCCAGCCGCAGGCTCAGGGCTTCACCGAGCAGCGCGATGCCGCCTGCCGCCGTAATGACCGGCACGCTCAGTTGCACGGTGGCGGCGATGGCGGCCTTCAGCTGCGGCACCACGGCATACCAGATGACATAGCCCAGCCCGGAGGTGATGGCGCCGGACAACAGCGCATAGGCCAGCCCCGCGCCGTCCAGTGATCGCTGCGCCTGCATCACCGCACCCAGCGCCAGCGCCATCGGCACCGCGCGCAGGAAGTTGCCCGCGGTGGTGGAAGCGGGATCCGCGGCGCGCCTGCCGCGCAGCGAATAAACGCCCCATGCGATGCCGGCCGCGATCATCAGCAGCGAGGACGGCAGCGGCGGCGTGGCCAGCCCTGGCAGCAACAGCCATACCAGCCCGGCCAGCGCCAGGGCCAGGCCAATCCATTGCTGCAGGCGCATGGGCTCGCCGGCATAGAGGCCATAGCCGGTCATGGTGGCCTGCACCGCCGCGAACAGCAGCAGCGCGCCGGTCCCCGCGGTGAGGCGCACATAGGCAAAGGAAAAGGCCGCGGCATAGCAGAACAGTGCAAGCGCGGAAATCCAGTTGCCTTCCACCGGCGGCAGCCGTTGCGCCACGACCGTGCGCACCAACTGGTGCCGCGCCACGACGATGACCCACAGCACCAGCGCCGCCGCGGCGACGCGGGCCAGCGTAAAGCTGGCCGCGTCGATGGTGGTGCCCTTCAGCGCGAGCCGGCACAGCAGTGAATTGCCGGCAAAGGCGAGCATCGCCAGTGCGGTCAGCACCACGGTGTTCGCGCGCGGCATGCGGCGGGGTGGGCGGTGGGCGCTGCGTGGTTCAGGCTGCGGGCGGTTCGTCGCCGATGGCGAACGAGGACAGGTGCTCGATCGCCCTGACCAGTCCGGAATGATCCCAGCCCGCGCCGCCCAGCCCGCTGCAGACATTGAACAGCTGCTGGCACGACGCCGTGTTGGGCAGGCCCACGCCGAGCTGGCGCGCGGTGGACAGCGCCAGTTCCAGGTCCTTCTGGTGCAGCGCGATGCGGAAGCCCGGGTCGAAGGTGCGCTTGATCATGCGTTCGCCATGCACTTCCAGGATGCGCGAGCTGGCAAAGCCGCCCATCAGCGCCTCGCGCACGCGCGCGGGATCGGCGCCGGCGCGGGCGGCCAGCACCAGCGCTTCGCTGACCGCCTCGATGGTCAGCGCCACGATCACCTGGTTGGCCACCTTGGCCACCTGGCCGTCGCCGGCCTCGCCCACGCGCGTGATGTTCTTGCCCATCAGCTGCAGGATCGGCAGCACGCGGTCGAATACTTCCTGCTTGCCGCCGGCCATGATCGACAGCGTGCCCGCCTTGGCCCCGACCTCGCCGCCGGAGACCGGTGCATCGATATAGTCGACGCCGAGCGCTTCGATGCAGCGCGCGAACTCGCGCGTGGCGATCGGCGAGATCGAGCTCATGTCGATCACGGTAATGCCGCCTGCCGTGTCGGCAAGGCCGTCAGCGACCCCCTTCTCGCCAAACAGCACCCGCTCCACGTCGGGCGTGTCAGGCAGCATCAGGATGATGGTTTCCGACTGCTTCGCCACCTCCTCGGCGCTGGCGCAGGCTTTCACGCCGGCATCCTGAAGGTCCTGCGGCACGCCGCTGCGCGTATGGGCGAACACGGTATGCCCGCCGTCGACAAGGTGCTGCACCATGGGCTTGCCCATCACGCCAAGTCCGATAAAGCCGATCTTGCTCATGTCAGTGTCCGGTAGTGGTCAGGCGCCAGGCCGGCCGTGCGTCGCGCACGACGCCGGGTTCATCTCTGATGATAGTCAGTCGCACGCCAGCGCAGACAGCGGCCCCGGCGCAGGCTGCGCGCCGGCGCGCGCGGCCGCCACCCGCGCCGCGGCGTCGTCCAGCTGCGCCAGCGTGCCGGCGTCGACCGGCATATGAGTGGCGCGGGCGGCGCGCCAGGCCCGTTCGGGCTCGCCCGGCAGGCGGATGCCATCCTGCCCCGGCTGCAGCCGCGAGGCCTTCATCCAGTCGGCGAACGCCGCCACCTCATGCCCGAATGACGTGCTGTTGCCCAGGCGCGCGGGATCGAACACGATCGCCAGCATGTTGTTCCAGACCGCGTGCTCATGCCGCAGCGTTTCGGGGCGGATGGTGTGGCCGCCGGTGACCGCGGCACCCAGCAACTCGCACATCACGGCCAGCACATGGCCCTTGTGTTCGCCAAAGGGCCGCAGCGCGCCTTGCGGCGCGCCGTCGGCGGGGTACATCACGGCAGGATCGGCGCTGGGCTCGCCATGCGCGTCCAGCAGGCAGCCGGGCGCCACCGGCACGCCCTTGTTGTGGGCCACACGCACCTTGCCCAGCGCAATCGCGCTGGTGGCGAAGTCCAGCACCAGCGGCGGCTCGCCCGCCACCGGCACGCCGATGGTGAACGGGTTGGTGCCGTAGCGCGCATCGTAGCCGCCGTGCGGTGCCACGATGGGCTTGGACAGCACGTTGACGAAATGGATCGAGATCATGCCGGCGGCGGTGGCCTGCTCGGCCCAGTGGCCCACGCGCCCCAGGTGGTGCGACTGCCGCAGGCCCATCACGCAGACGCCATGCTCGCGCGCGCGGCCGATGGCCATGTTCATGGCCTGCGCCGTCACCGCCTGGCCCATGCCGCGGTTGCCGTCCAGGCTCAGCATGCTGCCGGCATCGTGCAGCACGCTGACCTGCTGGTTCAGCTGCAGCTCGTCGGCCTGCCAGGCCAGCACATAGCGCGGGATCATGCCGACGCCGTGCGAGTCATGCCCGCTCAGGTTGGCGCCGACCAGGTGGTCGGCCGTCAGGCGCGCCTCTTGCGCGCTGCTGCCCGCGGCAAGCCAGAGATCGGCCACCCACTGGTGCAGGGCGGCGGTAGGGATGCGGTGTTCGCTCATATCGGCCTTGGCTAGGGATGAAAAAAGCCCCGTGCCGTGTGACGGCAACGGGGCTTCATGATACGGCCGGCGCGAGCTTGGTGGCGCCGGCATGGCCGGTGATCGGCTACTGCTTACTGGCGCAGCGCAGCTTCGGCAGGTGACTGGCCAAGGATTTCGCGGATACGGGCCAGGTAGGTATCGCCCACCGCGCGGTGCATGCGCGCCGCCTCGGCCGCGAACTGGCGCCGGCTGGGCGGGCGGATGCCCAGGCTGCGGCAGATCGTTGACAGATAAGGCTTGCGCTGGCCGCCCAGGCGCAGCGCCGCGGTCTGCAGCGCGGCATCGCCGATGCGACCGCGCAGCCAGGCAAGCACCTGGCGGTCATAGTCGTTTTGCACACGGATCAGGTGTTCCATGGACAGGACTCCTACTGTTCATCCATACAGGTACTGTAAATATATACAGTATTCAGGGGGATGCAAGGAGTTTGTCCAGGAACACTTCGGGCGAAAGGCCAAGTTGGCTACAAGCCACCCAGGGCGTTCACGGTGAACGCCAGAATCCCCATGTTGAAAAGGAACGCGGCCACGCAGTGGCCCAGGACCACCCTGCGCATGTGTGCGCCGGCGATGGTCACGTCAGAAGTCTGGAAAGTCATGCCCAGCGTGAAGCTGAAATAGAGGAAGTCCCAATAGCTGGGGTGCTGCACGCCCGGCACCTGCAGTCCGCCCTGGTCGCCGGTGGCGGTCTGGAGGTAGTAGAGATGCGCATAGTGCAGCGTGAAAACGGTGTTGGCAAAAAGCCAGGAAAGGATAAGCGTGGCGACGATCAGCGCGATGTCGGCCCAGTGCGGTGTCTCGGGGCGCGCGATCAGCGTGCCGATTGCGACCAGGATCACCATCGAGAGCAGCACGGTGATCGTGAGCAGCGCTGTGCGGTTGGCATCGTTGTGTTCCGCCGTGCGCCGCATGGCCGCAGCATCGGCGCGCAACAGCGGCAGCGCGGCGCCAAGGAAGACAAGGGCCGCGAGATCGAAGCCGATCAGCAGGGCGATGCGTGGCTCTGCGCCGAGCGCACCCGCGGCAAAGGTCGCAACGATCAATATGGCGCCGCACAGCAGAAAGCGTGCGGGTGCGATGCGCTTGCCGATAGCGAAGCGGGCGGGTCTGTTCATGGGGTATTCATCCGGATGACCCTTCGTCAGGAAAGGAGGCTGGCCATGCGTGAATAATATCCGTGCCGTCGCGCAGTTTGTTACGCTGCATGCGCCTTTCATTTGGCGGCCTCGAGGTCGATAATGGCCCTGTGCCATGACCGGCAAGGAGAGACGCAATGACCAAAAGCTCTTCCTCCACGGATAAGCCCGATCTCACCCAGGGCGTGCCGCTGGCTGACCTTGCTGACGGCGGCATGGTCACAGGCCAGGTTGGCGGCAAACCGGTCTTGCTTGTGCGTCGGGCTGATGAACTGTTTGCCATCGGTGCGACCTGTACCCACTATGGCGGGCCACTGGCGGACGGCCTGCTGGTCGGCGATACGATCCGATGTCCGTGGCATCACGCCTGCTTCAGTCTTCGCACCGGCGAGGTCCTCGGGCCGCCCGCCCAGGACGATCTGAAATGCTGGCGCGTGGAACAGCAAGACGGGAAGGCCTTCGTCCGCGAAGCGCTGCCGGCGGTGCGGCCACCGAGGCTTGCCTCGGCCCGGCTCCCTGAATCCGTGGTGATCATCGGCGGCGGCGCCGCCGGGACTGCCGCGGTCGAAACCCTGCGGCGCGAAGGCTATAGCGGCCCCGTCACGCTGCTGAGTGCCGATCGCTCATTGCCGTACGATCGGCCGAATCTGTCGAAAGACTACCTCGCCGGGACAGCAAACGCGGACTGGCTGCCAATGCGGCCACCGACGTTCTACGCGGATCACGACATCGACGTGCGCTCCGACAACCGTGTCGTCAAGCTCAGCCCCGAGCAAAAATCCGTCACGCTCTCGGACGGCAGCAACGTGAGCTACGGCGCGCTTCTGCTTGCCGTCGGTGCCGTGCCGATACGGCTGGACGTTCCTGGCGCAACCTTGCCGCACGTGAGCGTGCTCCGCACGCTGGCCGACTGCGACGCCCTGATCGCGCGTCTCGGCACGGCACGCCGATGCGTCGTGGTGGGCGCAAGCTTTATCGGGATGGAAGTCGCGGCAGCGCTGCGAACGCGAGGACTGGAAGTGCATGTTGTCGCGCCCGAAGCGCATCCGATGGAGCGGGTCCTGGGCGCGACGCTCGGCGACATGATCAAGGCGCTTCACGAATCGCACGGGGTAACGTTCCATCTCGGGGCCACGGTGGCAGAGATTCAGCCGGATCGGGTGAGATTGTCGACCGGCGCGGAGCTGGCCGCCGACCTGGTCGTGACCGGGATCGGCGTTCGCCCCGACGTGGCCTTGGCGCAGGACGCCGGCCTCGCACTGGACAAGGGCGTGGCGGTCGATGAATTCCTCCAGACCAGCGAACCTGACATCTATGCCGCGGGCGATATTGCGCGCTGGCCCGACCCGGGAACGGGCCAGCGTATCCGCGTCGAACACTGGGTGGTCGCCGAGCGCCAGGGCGTGGTGGCAGCGCGAAATATCCTGGGACAGCGGCAACGCTTTGCGGCCGTGCCATTCTTCTGGACCCAGCACTATGATGTGGCCATCAACTACGTAGGCCACGCGGAGCAATGGGATCGTTTCGATGTCGACGGCGATCCCGCCGCGCATGACTGTACGGTGACCTATTGGGGCAAGGATAAAAGGCTTGCGGTCGCCACGGTCGGGCGCGACCTGGCGAGCCTTCGCGCGGAGGTGGCGTTCGAGCAGGAGACGACAGGACCCTAGGCAGGGGCGAGTGCGCGGTCCGCAAGCCCTTCAAGCAGGTCGGCCGACGGGACAAAGAACAGGCTGCCGGTGACCGCCTTGCTGAAGTCAAGCAGCCGGTCGTAATTGCCGGGCGGCAATCCGACGAACATGTTCTCGAGCATCTTCTCGATCGGCGCGGGCGAACGGGCGTAGCCGATGAAGTAGGTGCCGAACTCGCCCGCGCCAGGGCGGCCGAACGGCATGTTGTCACGCAGGATCTTCACTTCCTGCCCGTTCTCGACCAGCGTAGTCAGCGAACTGTGCGATGACGATGGCTTGACCTCTTCGTCCAGTTCGATGTCGGACAGTTTCTTGCGCCCGATGATCAGTTCCTGTGTCTCCACGGGAAGGGCGTTCCACGCGGTCATATTGTGCAGATACTTCTGCACGATGACGTAGCTGCCACCGGCAAACTCGGCATCCTCGTCGCCGATCACCGTGAAATCGACCGCCTCGCGTCCGGCCGGATTCTCCGTGCCATCGACAAAGCCGATCATCGCCCGCATGTCGAAGTTGCGGAAGCCGTGCACCTCGTCGACAACCTGGATCGCATCGCCGAGCTTGCCGAGCAGTTGCGTGGCAAGCTCAAAGCAGAGGTCCATCGATTCGGCACGGATGTGCAACAGCAGGTCACCCGGCGTGGCGATGGCGACGCGATCGCCGGTGCCGAACTCCCGGAACGGGTGCAGCGCCGCGGGACGGGGCTTGCCGAACAGCCTGTCCCACGCGTCGGCGCCGAAGCCGCAGACACAGGACAGGTTGCCTGACGGCACACGATGGCCGACCGCGCGCACGACGGCGGCAACGTCGGCACACCAAGCGCGGACGGTGCCGGCGTGGTCGTCGCCGTCGGTGAGCGTCGCAACGATGAATATGGCGCTGCGGGTGACTGTGCCGGAAACGGCCTGTGGTTCGGGGATCTTTGTAGGCATCGGACTCTTCATGTTGGTTATACCGATTCGGTTTGCGGGCTGACGGAAGAGAATTCAACGCATAAGCCTACACGAATTGAGTGGCGCCTCTGACCTTTCATTTTCTCCTGACCAGGCAGTGTCAGTTGCAGTTGTCAATCCAGGCAGCTGGAGCAAGGCCTGTGCCTGTGACGGCATCCTTGGGTAGTCAGGCGGTTCGGGCGCGCGGCAAGCGCTGCGCGGCCTCCGCGACGGACAAAATGTCCATGCTGAGCCAGGTCTCGCGGGTCATTTTGTCCATTCCGTTGTCACATAAGGCATCGCTTATAGGCACGCAAAGAATCGCTGAATTTACCTTAAGTGGCCAGGCAATTATCTTGTCTCCAACGATGCAGGAACACTAAGCAAAGCGGCATCGAAGCACGCTTCAGCAAGCCTCATCGGCCATTCAAACAAGGATAGGGGAGACCATGCATGATCACGACGAGGATACCCCGGAGACCATCCCTGATGGTCTCCGTCACGTCAGTCTGCCGGGCTACCTGACGCAGCCATGATCGTCGGCACGGCAGGACATATCGATCATGGCAAGACCAGCCTGGTCAGGGCGCTGTCGGGCATGGATACCGACCGCCTGGAGGAAAGGAAGGCGCGCGGCTTCTCGATCGAGCTTGGCTATGCGTACGTGCCGCTCGAGAACGGCGACGTGCTCGGCCTGGTCGATGTCCCGGGCCATCAAAAGCTGATTCACACCATGGCCGCGGGCGCATGCGGCATCGACTTCGCGCTGCTCGTGGTCGCCGCCGATGACGGCGTGATGCCGCAAACGCGCGAGCACCTGGCCATTGTGCAACTGCTCGGCATCCGGCGCGGCGCGATCGCGTTGACCAAGGTAGATCGCGTGAATGACGTGCGGCTACGGCAGGTGCGTGAGGAGATCGCGTCTTTCCGGCGCGGCAGCATGCTGGAAGACGCACCGGTTTTTGAAACCTGTGCAATGCGCGCCGACGACCCGGGTGTGAACGCGTTGAAGCGGCACCTGCATGCGGCGGCGGCCGCGTCGCGAACGAAGCGCGACGACGGGCTGTTCCGCCTTGCGGTTGACCGGGTCTTCACGCTTGCCGGGCAGAGGACGATCGTGACGGGAACCGTGGTGTCCGGGCGCATCCATGTCGGCGACAGGGTGTTGCTCGCGCCGAAGAACGAGTCTGTGCGCGTGAGCGGCATCCATGCGCAGAATCGTCCTGCTGCTGTCGGGCGGGCGGGGCAGCGCTGCGCGCTGAACCTGGCCGGCATCGACAAGGGCGCGATCGAGCGCGGTGACTGGGTGGTCGATGTGCGCCTGGCGCAGGCGTCGGAGCGCATCGATGTGATGCTGACCCTGTTGCCGGACGCCCCTGCGCTGGAGCACTGGGCGCCCATGCATGTTCACCTGGGCACGCAGCACCAGGTGGCGCATGTCGCGCTGCTCGATGGCCCGACGCTTGCGCCCGGCCAGCGCGCGCGCGTGCAGCTTGTGTTCGAGCGGCCGGTATGCGCGCTGCCTGGCGATCCCTTTGTCGTGAGGAACGCGCAGGCCAGCCGCACCATCGGCGGCGGCGATGTACTGGATCCGTTCGCGCCCGCGCGCAAGCGCCGTTCCCCGGCGCGGCTGGCTTGGCTCGACGCGATGCAGGCCATGCTTGACACCGGATCGGTCGGGGCATTGCTCGAGCAGGCGCCACACGGGCTGTCGCGCGCATTGTTGGAACGCCTGAGCGGCATGCCGGCGGCGGCCATCGAGCTGCCGTGTGACACGCGCGTGATCGAACTTCCGGGCAACGATGCCTTGCTGGTGTCCGGCGCGGCGTGGCGGGCGCTGGCGGGGCGATTGACCACTGCGCTCCGGCAATTCCACCAACGCTCGCCGGATGTGCTTGGCCCGGAGGTGGCGCGCTTGCGCAGGATCGCTGCACCGCTGGCGCAAGACGCGTTGTGGTGCGCGCTCGTCGATGACGCCTGCGCGCGCGGCGAGATCGTCCGGACCGGCCCCTGGCTGCACCTGCCTGAGCACACCGTGACGCTCGACGACGCGGATCGCACGCTCGCCGCGACGCTGCAGCAGGACATGAAAGCGGGGCGCTTCGATCCGCCATGGGTGCGCGAGCTGGCGAGCGCGCATGGCGTGCCGGAGGACAAGGTGCGGCAACTGATGCGCAAGCTCGCGCGTCATGGCGAGACGTTTCAGGTCGTGCATGACCTGTTCTATGATCCGGAGGCTATTCGCGAGCTGGCCTTGCTCGCCGCTGTCGACGCCAGCAAGAACGCCGGTACGGTCGTCGCCGGGGCATTTCGCAATGCCACCGGACTCGGACGAAAGCGTGCGGTTCAGGTCCTGGAGTTTTTTGACCGTGTTGGCTATACGCGCTTCGACCGTGGCCGCCATCTGGTGCGCACGGACAGTCGTTGGCTGGAGTTGCTCTGACAGGGAAAACCGCCTTCCGCCATTGAGATTCCTGGGAATTCTCAAGCGTTGCGGGGCTCTCCACTCCTCCCTCCTCCCCACACTACATCCTTATCCACAAATTCGAGGCCGTATTGCGGTGACAGCAATACGACGATTCGCACTTTCGTAACGAGCCTCCATCATGCGATCCCGGAATCGGCATCCTGTGCGCCAGCGGACGCGATGCGCGTGCGTCCGCGGCTTCGATGGAATAGGAGATAAATATCATAATTAAATTGGATATAAAGATCATGCTCATTTGAAATACATCGATTAGTCATCATTTTCCCATTTTTAATGCACTGCACGAAAACTGTGCGTGAATTTAAAAAGAATTCAGCGAATATCGTCCGAATACGGCATTTGGTGCTGGCATGCTACTTGCGCTAGGTATGTCCAGGCGCCAACGGCGGCGCAACATTAACTAGTAGTTACGACCAACGGTGGTCGTGATTCCGGGACAAAGGCGTCCGAGTCAGGCGAGCGGTGCTCGCTGGGCCGGATGCATTTTTTTTGTCTGTACGTGGTGCACAGGGGGAGTCAGGGGTGTCAGTGATGCTGCAATCGATACCAAACACAAAGGCTGTCCAAGCGCCGGTCGTCGTGATCGGCACCGGGCCGGTGGGCGTGCGGCTTGCGCAGGACTTGCATCGTCGCGATCCTTCCATTCCGCTGGTGATCTACGGCAACGAACCATGGGAGCCATACAACCGCGTGCGCCTGTCTTCCTTTCTTGCCGGCGATGCGAGCTGGGCCACGCTCACGCAGGGGCTTGCACTGCCGCAGGGACCCGCGATCGCAGCGCGGCTCAATTGCGCAGTGGTGCATGTCGATCGCGGCGCGCAGGAGATTGAAGACTCGGCCGGGCGCACGCAACGCTATTCCCACTTAGTGCTGGCCACCGGATCACGTCCGCGGATCCCGGACGTGCCGGGCATCGGCCAGGCCAATGTCTACGTTTTCCGTGACATGAACGATACCCAGCGGCTGCTCGCACGCCGTATCCGCAGCCGCCGTACGGTGGTGCTGGGCGGGGGGCTGCTGGGCCTGGAAGCGGCGCGCGCAATGCAGCGCTTCAACACCGAGGTGCTGGTCATTGAGAACAACGACCGGCTGATGTTGCAGCAATTGGACCAGGCAGCCGCGGATCTGCTGCGCGCCCATGTCGAGGCGGCCGGGATCCAGGTATTGACGGGCGCCGCAGTGAAACGCGTGCATGGCGAAGGAGCGGTTACCGGCATCACCCTGCGCACCGGCGATGTCATCGAATGCGATACCGTCGTGATTGCCGCCGGCATCAAGCCGAACACCGACCTGGCCCTGCAGGCCGGCCTGAGTGTGGGGCGCGGCATTCGCGTCAGCGACCGCATGCAGACGTCCGATCCACATATCTACGCCGTTGGCGAATGCGCGGAACATCGCGAACAAGTGTACGGGATCGTCGCCCCTGGCCTGGAACAGGCGGCAGTCGCCGTGCATGCAATCTGCGGCGGCGACGCCAGCTATGCAGGTTCGCTACAGGCAACGCGCCTGAAAGTGCTCGATATGCCGGTGTTCAGCGTGGGCCGCGTCGGCGAGCATGACGGTATCGGCTCGGCGAGCACGGCGGCTTATGAAGACAAAAAAACTGGCATCTACCGGAAGGTGCTGGTCGAGCGCGGTCATCTGATTGGCGCGATGGCGGTCGGCGAAGGCGCAGACCTGCGTCGGCTGCAGGACGCGGTCAGCGGCAATCACCGGATACTGCCATGGCAGCTTTGGCGGTTTCGCAGGACCGGCTCGCTGTGGCAGGAGGGCGAAGCCAGCGTCGTCAACTGGCCGGCAAGCGCGGTCGTCTGCAACTGCACCGGCGTTACCCGCGGTCAGCTTGGCGAAGCGGCGGCTGCCGGGTGCCGTTCGATCGAGCAACTCGCAGCGTGCACGCGTGCCTCTACGGTATGCGGTTCGTGCAAGCCGTTGCTGGCCGAGCTGGCCGGTGGCGCGGTGATGCGAGAACCGGTGCGCGCGCATCGTCCGCTCCAGGGCGCGGCCGCGGCGGCACTGGCGCTCGCCTTGCTGGCACTCGTTGCGCCTGCCATCCCCTTTGCGAAGACGGTGCAGCTGCAGTGGCGCTGGGACGAGCTATGGCTGGTGAGTTTGTATAAGCAGGTCAGCGGATTTTCCATTCTCGGGTTGAGCGTACTTGCCCTGCTTCTCTCATTCCGGAAGCGCTGGTCGCGCCTTGGCTATGGCGATTTTGCCGTCTGGCGCGTGCTGCATGTGGTGCTCGGATTGGGTGTGCTGGCGGGACTCTATGCGCATACGGGAGGCAGGCTTGGCAGCCAGCTGAATTTCCTGTTGATGGCGAGTTTCACCGGCCTGATTCTGGCGGGCAGCATGTCGGGGCTGATGATCGCGCAAGGGCATCGCCTGCCAGTGGCACTGGTTCGGCGCTGGCGCGACAACAGCACCTGGGTGCACATCTTGCTGTTCTGGCCGGTACCCGTGCTGCTCGGGTTCCACATTCTCAAAACTTACTATTTCTAGAGCCTACCAGCGATGGCAAGCAAAAGCCGCAGAGTTCTGTGGGTCTACTGGGGTGTGTTGAGCGTGGCGATGCTGGCATATTTCTCGATTGGGCTGTTCTACAAGGAGGCGGCGAGGCATCCGCTCCTGGTATCCGCGCGCATGGCATTCCTGCCGGGTCAGACCAGCCACGGCCACTACCAGATCGAACTGGCGTGCGAGAGCTGCCACAGCAAGCCGTTCGCCGGCCCGGAGGCCATCCAGGAGGCATGCGTCAACTGCCATGAGAATGAGCTGAAGGAAGCCAGAGATTCGCATCCGGCCAGCAAGTTCGACGATCCGCGCAATGCCGAGCGGCTGGGAAAGATCGATGCGCAGGCATGCGTCACCTGCCATGCCGAGCACAAGCCGCGCACGACGCTTGCCATGGGCGTAACGCAGCCGCAGGACGTCTGCTACCACTGTCATGCCGGTCCGGACGAGATGCCGCCGGACCACAAGGACTTCAAGTTCGACAGCTGCACCGCGGCCGGCTGCCACAACTATCACGACAATCGCGCGCTGTACGAAGATTTCCTGCTAAAGCATGCGCAGGGCGGCAAGCTGAACGAAAAGCCGCTGCTGCCGCAGCGCGATTTTGCCGTAGCGGTGCGTGAGATGAGCGGCTACCCGGCGGCGAAGTATCCGTTCCGGACGCTCTCGGCAGCCGAGCAGGATGCGCCGCACGGCAAGCGCGGCAGTACGGCGTTGCAGGCCGACTGGCTCGGCACCGCGCATGCCAGGGCTGGCGTCAATTGCACCGGTTGCCATGCATCGAAGGGCAAGGACGGCTCCACGAAATGGAGTGACCACCCAGGCAGCCCAGCAGCGTGCGAAGGATGCCATGCGGCCGAGGCCAAGGGGTTCCTGGCGGGAAAGCACGGCATGCGACTGGCGCAAGGCCTGACGCCGATGACGCCCGGCGACGCCCGTCTGCCAATGAAGGAAGCGGCTGCCCACACGGAACTTGGTTGTACTTCCTGCCATTCTGCCCATCGCTTCGATGCCAGGACAGCGGCGGTGGAGTCATGCATGAGTTGCCATGACGACAAACACACCCTGGCCTACAAGAGTTCGCCGCACTACGCGCTGTGGCAAAAGGAGACCGCCGGACAGGCGCCGCCCGGTTCTGGCGTGACATGCGCCAGCTGCCACATGCCGCGGGTGCGGATGTCCACCGACGAAGGCTCGCGCATCGTGGTTCAGCACAACCAGAACGATACCCTGCGGCCGAACGAAAAAATGATACGGACCACGTGCATAAGCTGCCACGGGCTCGGCTTCTCGATCGACGCGCTGGCCGACAAGACGTTGATCGACAACAACTTCAAAGGCATGCCGGCCCGGCACGTGAAGAGTATCGACATGGCTGTGGCCAAGGATGCAGAAACGCGCAGCAAGCGAAGCACGCCGTAGCTGCGCGTCGTTCTGGCGCTTGCGGGCTTCTTTTCAACAGTGAAGGAGAGAGAAATGAAACGATATGCGAACTTGCAGGCAAGCAGTCTGGCAATTGGCGCGGCGCTGGCCGTTAGCGCCTTTCCCGCACACGCATCCGGCATCAGTCCAAAGGAAATGGCGGATGCCCTGCACGCCGTGATGGCGGCCGACCGGACCGTGTATACCCGCCTGATCGTCAACCGCCTGCAGAACGAAGAGAAGGTGATCAAGGCGACTGAGCACTGGAAGGATGAGAAGACATTGGTGCTGCCGGCGCAGATGTTTCGCTTCGGCGCGGAGGAGGTAGCCAAGAGCAAGCCGAATTTCAGCTATTCGCTGTTGTCCCTGTGGCCGCTGAATAAGCAGAACGCTGCGAAAACCCCAGTGGAGAAGGAAGGGCTGGACTTCGTCGCCAAGAACCCCGGAAAGAACTTCTACAAGGAAGAGACTCTCGGCAAGAAGACCTATTTCACCGCCGTGTACGCCGACACGGCGATCGCGCCGGCCTGCGTCACTTGCCACAACGGCCATAAGGACAGCCCGCGCACCAATTTCAAGATTGGCGACGTGATGGGTGGCGTGGTGCTGCGCATCCCTGTCAGCAATTGAGCCAGCGAAAAGCTGAGCGATGACGACGTAAAGGCAGTAGCGGATTACATGATCGCAATTGTCAAGTAAAGGAATATTCCATGACACCGCAAGAGATCACCCTGGTACAAAGCTCCTGGCAGAAGGTGGTGCCGATCAAGGAAAAGGCCGCCGAGCTGTTCTACGGCAAGCTGTTCGAAATGGATCCCTCGCTGAGGCCACTGTTCAAGGGCGACACCGTCGAACAGGGGCGCAAGCTGATGGCGATGATCAATACCGTCGTCACGAAACTGGACCAGCTCGACGACATCGTTCCCGCTGTACAGGAACTCGGCCGGCGCCACGTCGCCTATGGCGTCAAGGACGAGGACTACGACACCGTGGCCGGCGCCCTGCTGTGGACACTGGGTGCCGGCCTCGGGGACGCCTTTACCGATGAGGTGAAGGGCGCCTGGACCAGCGCCTACGTGATCCTGGCCGGGGCCATGAAAGACGCCGCCGCGACCGCCTGGGACTGACTCAGGAGGAATGAGGCCATGCTGGAAGCAGTGTCACTGACCGCCGCGCGCGGCGACCGGCCGATTTTCATCAGGCTGGGGCTGCGCGTGGAGCCCGGGCAAGCGGTGCATGTCACAGGCGCCAACGGCAGCGGCAAGACTACCCTGCTGCGAATCCTGGCTGGCCTGCTGCGCCCGGAATCGGGCGAGATCCGATGGAACGGGTGTGCGGTGGCGGCGAGCCGGCCGCTGCCCGATTCCGCATACCTCGGTCACCGCAACGGCCTGAAAGCGGAGCTGAGCGCGCTGGAGAACCTGCGCAGTGCCTGCGCGCTGTACGGTTGCCGCACGGATCGTGCGCACCTGCAGCGGGTGCTGGCACAAGTCGGGCTGGCCGCTGGTGCCGACACCGCTCTCGGGCTGTTGTCGCAGGGGCAGCAGCGCCGGGTTGCGCTGGCGCGTGTGCTGTCCAGTGGCGCGAAGCTATGGCTGCTCGACGAGCCGACCACCGCACTCGACCAGTCCAGCATCCGGGCCTTTGAGGGATTGTGCGAACACCATCTGCAGTCGGGCGGCATGCTGGTGTTTGCGAACCACTACCCGCTGCGGCTGGTGGCCGCGCGGATGCGCGAGCTTGCCATCCCGGCAATCGCCGATCGATTGCAGCAGGAGGCGGCATGCTGGATCCGGTCCTGAAACTGATCGCGCGTGAGCTGCTGCTGGCGTGGCGTCGCCCGTCGGCGGTGCTGACACCGCTCGCCTTTTTTGTCGCGGTGGTCAGCCTGTTTCCGCTGGCGGTTGGCCCGGAGCGGATGTTTCTCGCCAGGCTGGCGCCCGGTGTGATCTGGGTCGCCGCCTTGCTGGCGACGCTGCTGGGCATGGAGCGTTTGTTCGAATCCGATTTCCGCGACGGCAGCCTGGAAGTCATCGCGCTCGCGCCGCAGTCCCTGACCTTGATGGTGCTCGGCAAGGTGACCGGCTTCTGGCTCGGGGCGGGCCTGCCGCTGGTGTTGCTGACGCCACTGCTTGGCGTTCAGCTCGGCGTGCCTGACGGCGAGCTGGCACAACTGGCACTGTCGCTGCTGCTCGGTACGCCGACGCTGTGCCTGATCGCGGCAATCGCTGCCGCGCTGACGCTGTCGCTGCAGCGCGGCGGCCCGCTGCTGGCATTGCTGGTGCTGCCACTGGCAGCGCCGGTACTGGTGTTCGGCTGCGGCGTCGCCGCCGCCAGCACTGCGGCGGAATTGCAGGCGAATCTTTCGCTGCTGGGGGCATGCCTGCTGACTGCCGTTGCGTCGGCGCCATGGGCCACCGCCGCGGCGCTCAGGATTGGATTGGAGTCTGTCTGATGGCCACCTTGAATATCTGGAAGTACGCCGCGCCCCAAGCCTTCTATCCGCTCGCCGGGCATCTGGTGCCATGGTTTGGCGCTGCTGCCGCAGTGTCTGGCGCGATGGCGCTATACCTTGGCCTGGTGGTGGCGCCGCCCGATTTCCGCCAGGGCGAGGTGTACCGCATCCTGTTCATCCATGTCGCGGCCGCCTGGATGTCGATGTTCATCTACGTGGTGATGGCCGTCTACGCCGGGCTTGGCCTGGTGTTCGGCACCCGTCTGTCGTCGCTGATGGCAACCGCGCTGGCGCCCAGCGGTGCGTTGTTCACCTTCCTCACGCTGTGGACCGGCGCACTTTGGGGCAAGCCGACCTGGGGCACCTACTGGGTATGGGACGCGCGCATGACCTCCGAGCTGCTGCTGCTGTTCCTCTATCTCGGCTTCATCGCGCTGCAGGCCGCGATCGACGATCCACGGCGCGCAGCCAGGGCCGGCGGGGTGCTGGCGCTGGTCGGATTGATCAACCTGCCGGTCATCTATTTCTCCGTGACCTGGTGGAACACGCTGCATCAGGGGGCATCGGTCAGTCTGACCAAGGCGCCGCAGATGGCCGGCATCATGATCGTTGCCATGCTGGGCATGACCTTCGCCTTCTGGATGTATGCGATCGCCGTCGCGCTGGCGCGGGTGCGCTGCCTGATCGCGCGCAGCGAGGCCGGCCGCAGGTGGTGGCGGCAAGGCGAGGACATCTGAAACCCGACGCGCACTCGGATCAACGCGCTCAACAGCAGGGAGGGAATGATGGATCTGAATGGATTTTTTTCGATGGGTGGCCAAGGCGCTTTCGTCTGGGGCGCATACGGCGTGACGGCGCTGCTGTTCGCTGTCGAAGTCCTGCTGGTACTGCGCTGCGGCGTGTCGACTCGGCGCACGCTGGCAGATGCGCACCCCGCCGCGCCCGGCATGCGGCTGCAAGATCAACGGGGTACGCAATGAGGATGCTCAACAAGGCGCGCGGGCGACGCCTGCTCATGATCGCCGTGGGATTGCTGTTGCTTTGGACGGCTGCCGCATTGATCCTGAACGCCTTCCGCAGCAATATGGTGTTCTTCTTCTCGCCAAGCCAGCTCGCGGCAGGGGAGGGCCCGCGCGACAAGGCCTTCCGCCTTGGCGGCATGGTCGAGCGCGGCAGCCTGCGGCGCGCCCCGGATGGGCTGGGGGCGTCCTTCATACTGACCGATACGGTCAACCGGGTGCAGGTGGTCTACCGCGGCATGCTGCCCGATTTGTTTGGCGAAGGGCAGGGTGCCATTGCGTTCGGCCGCATGGGTGGCAACGGCATCTTCGCGGCCGAGGAGGTGCTGGCCAAGCATGATGAAGCGTACATGCCGCCGGAGGTCGCCGCTTCGCTCAAGCTCGCCGAAGCGGCGCAGAAAGGTGGGGCCAGATGATTCCCGAACTCGGTCAATGGTGCCTGGCGCTTGCGCTCGCGCTGGCGCTGGCGCAAGCGGCGCTGCCGCTCCTGGGGGCGGTGCGCGGCGTCGATGGCTGGATGCGCACCGCACATGCCGCAGCACGCATGCAGTTCCTGTTCCTCTCGCTGGCCTTTGTTTTCCTGTCGGCGGCGCTGCTGGGGAACGATTTTTCGGTGCGCTATGTCGCAAACCACTCGAACAGCAGCCTGCCGGCGATCTATCGCTTTGCCGCCGCCTGGGGCGGCCATGAGGGATCGTTGCTGCTTTGGTCACTACTGCTGGCAGCCTGGTCGGCCCTGGTGAGCTGGCGCAGCGACAGCCTGCCGCTGATGTTCTCGTCACGCGTGCTGGCCGTCCTGGGCATCGTGTCGAGCGGCTTCCTTTGCTTCATGCTGTGCACCTCGAATCCTTTCGAGCGCCTGTGGCCGGCGCCCCCGGACGGCGGTGACCTCAACCCACTGTTGCAGGACATCGGGCTGGTGATCCACCCGCCGATGCTGTATATCGGCTATGTCGGACTGGCGGTGCCCTTCGCGTTCTCGGTGGCCTCCCTTCTGACCGGGCGCATCGATTCACTCTGGGCACGCTGGTGCCGGCCATGGACCATCGGCGCCTGGCTGTTCCTGACACTCGGCATCGCCCTTGGCAGTGCCTGGGCCTACTACGAACTGGGTTGGGGCGGCTGGTGGTTCTGGGATCCGGTCGAGAATGCTTCCTTCATGCCATGGCTGCTTGCCACCGCGCTCATGCATTCGCTGGCGGTCACGGAAAAGCGGGGCATATTCGCCGGCTGGACCCTGTTGCTGGCGATCGCCGCCTTTGGCCTGAGCTTGCTGGGCGCCTTTCTGGTGCGCTCCGGCGTGCTGACCTCCGTGCATGCCTTTGCCGCGGATCCGGGGCGCGGCGTGTTCCTGCTGTCATTGTTCGCATTCATCGTCGGCGGCGCACTCTGTTTGTACGCGTGGCGCATGGGGCGCGTGCGGAGCAGTTCGGCGTTCGCGCCGTTCTCGCGCGAGGGGGTGCTGATGCTGAACAATCTGCTCCTGGCCGTAGCAACCGCGTCTGTTTTGCTGGGCACAGTCTATCCGCTGGCGCTCGATAGCCTGGGCCTGGCGAAGATATCAGTCGGTGCGCCGTATTTCGAGGCGGTGTTTGTGCCGCTGGTCGTGCCAATGCTGTTTCTGATGGGCGTGGGCCCGCTGATGCGCTGGAAGCATGCTTCGCTGCCGGATCTGAAGCGTCGGCTGAAATGGGCGCTGGCCGCGGCGCTTGCCTTTGGCCTGGTCACGCCCTGGCTGCTAGGCACATCGAGCATCGGCATCAGCCTCGGCCTGGCCCTGGCCGGCTGGATCACCTGTGCTCTGGTCGCGACCGCGGCCGAGAGCGTGCGCGACCGGCGCGGGGCAGGGGCGTTGCGCAGTCTGGCCGCCCGTCCGCTGTCGTTCCACGGCATGTTGATCGCCCACCTTGGCATTGCAGTGTGCATTGTCGGGGTCACCATGGTCGGCGGCTATGCAGGCGAACGCACGGTGAGCATGTCGGTCGGCGACTCGCTCGAGTTCCGCGACTACCGCTTCCGCTTCGACTCGGTGGAAACACTGGTGCGCGACAACTACCAGGCCCGGCGCGCGAGCATTACGGTGACGCGAGACGGCCAGCTGGTGACATTGCTGCGGCCAGAGAAGCGCTTCTATCCGGTTCAGCGCAAGGTGATGACCGAGGCGGCGATCGATCCCGGCCTGACGCGTGACCTCTATGTATCGCTTGGCGAAGCGTTGCCCGACGGTAGCTGGACTTTGCGGCTTTACCACAAGCCGTTCATAAGCTGGATCTGGTCCGGCTGCCTGCTGATGGCATTTGGCGGCTTGCTTGCGCTCGGCGACCGCCGCTATCGGGCGCGCACCGCGCCGGCCGCCACGCCGCTGAACCTGGGGGTGGAATGATGCGACGGTTTGTTCCTGCTGCGATCTTCATCATGCTCTTGCTGCTGCTCGGCCTCGGGCTTGCGCCGAGACCAAGCAGTCTGCCATCCCCCCTGATCGGCAAGAGCGCGCCGGCTTTCAGGCTGCCCTTGCTGGACGCGCCTCAGCAAACTGTGGCGCCTGCCGATCTGCGCGGACAGGTCTGGGTGCTGAACGTCTGGGCATCGTGGTGCGGCGCCTGCCGCGAGGAGCATCCGAAGCTGATGGAGCTGGCGCGCCTTACCCGGGTGCCCATCTATGGGCTGGATTACAAGGATGGGCGCGACGAGGCCGGTGCCTGGCTTGCGCGGCACGGCAACCCTTATCGCGCCAGTCTGTTCGATGCCGATGGCCGGGTCGGCATCGACTACGGCGTGTACGGTGTTCCGGAAACCTTCGTGATTGACCGTCGCGGCGTGATACGCCACAAGCATGTCGGTCCGCTGACCGAGGAGGTGGTGCGCAAAGAACTGTTGCCGATGTTGGCGGCGCTCGAGAACGAGCCGGACGTAGCACTGGCAAGCAGGGGAAAAGGGGGCTGACATGAAATCAAGCGTTCGCCGGTGGTGCGTACTTGGGTGTTTGCTGGGCGGTCTGCTGGCCAATGCAATCGGCGCCGAGCCGGCACAGGCCGATGCCGAGCAGGCTCTGCAGGCCCGGGTCACGAGGCTGGCCGTCGATCTGCGTTGCGTGGTATGCCAGAACCAGTCGCTTGCCGATTCCAATGCCAGCCTGGCGATTGACTTGCGCAGCGAGATTGCCGGCATGCTGCGCGATGGGAAAAGCGAGCGCGATGTGACCGAGTTCATGGTGCAGCGCTACGGCGATTTCGTGCTGTACAGCCCGCCGCTGCAGCCCACCACCTGGCTCCTGTGGCTTGGCCCGTTCCTGCTCATGTTGGTGGGAATGGTGGTGCTCTACCGGCATGCTGCCGGATCGCGGGCACGCGAGCGGGCGGGTAAGGCTGGCGGCAACGAGGAGGGAAGCATATGACATCGGCGCAGGTATTCTGGGGATTCGCCACCGCCCTGACCATTGGTGCGCTGCTGACCGTATTGCAGCCAATGGTGGCAGGTATCGCCGTTGCGAAAGGCCGGGCGCGCCGGGTTCAGTTCCTGGCCGGGCTAGCTATCACGCTGGTGGCCCTGGCAGGGTATCTTGCTGTCGGCCGGCCGGACCTGATCGGGCCGGAATCTGGCAGCGGGTCAGGAGCAACGCCGCGGGAAACGTCGATTCCGCATCTGATCAAGCGTCTTGAGGCGCATCTGCAGCAATGGCCTGACGATGCCGATGCCGCACTGTTGCTCGCGCGCTCATACTATGCCGCAGCCCGTTTCGCCGAGGCGGTGCCGGCGTTCGAGCGCGCATTCGTGCTGAAGGCACCCGCGGCACCGCAGCTTGCCGATTATGCCGATGCGCGTACTGCGCAAAATGGGGGCACTTTTGATGCGCAGGCACAGAAGGCTGTTGAACGCGCGCTGGCACTTGATGCGCAGCATGTGAAGTCGCTGTGGCTGGCGGGCAGCTTTGCCTTCAATGACCGGCGCCCTGCCGACGCGATTGTTTACTGGACGCGCCTGGCGCCATTGCTGCCAGCCGATTCCGAAGAGCTACGCCGTCTGCAGGCCAACATTGCCGGAGCGCGTGCGCAGGTGGGGACCGGTTCGGCTGTTGCGGGCAACAAGAAGCAGCTTTCCGGCACCGTAGCAATTGCCCCCGAATTGCAGGCGTCTGTTGGCAGCACCGACACGCTCTACGTATTCGCACGCGGGCTGCAAGGGCCGCCGATGCCGCTGGCTGTCTTCAAGGCAGTGCCTGGACGCTGGCCGGTGGCGTTTTCGCTGGACGAGAGCATGGCGGTGATGGGCGGTGCGCGCCTGAGTGAGCGGGAAAGCGCGATGGTTGTCGCACGAATCTCACGTTCCGGCCAGGCGATCGGCCAGCCAGGCGACCTGGAAAGCGGGGCGGTACAGGTGAAGGTGGGCGCTGCTGGCATCCAGCTGTTGATTGATACGGTAAGGAAATGAGGGTTGATCCGCGACGATCATAGGGTAGACGACCAGCTGCCGCTGCCCACAACGCCGCCCAGCGTCTCAGTAGCGGATTCTGTGGTCCCGCGATGTGCTGCTTGATCGCAACTTAATGGATTGCTTATGCGTCGGCTAAGAATATATGAATTTACCTTAAGTGGGTGAGCAGATATCTTTCCAGCATTGCCGCCACGCCGCCAAAGCACGCCTGGTGCATGCATCCCTACATTCACCAGCAGCGGAGTATGTCTTGAGCGTCAGCACTGAGCAGGTCACCGAAGCCCTGCGCACCGTCATCGACCCCAATACGGGCAAGGACCTGGTGTCCACCCGCTCGGCCAGGAACATCCGCGTCGACGGCGGCGATGTCTCGCTGGAAGTCGAACTCGGCTACCCCGCGAAGAGCCAGTTCGATCCGATCCGCAAGCTGGTGGTTGCTGCGGTGCGGCAAGTGCCGGGCGTGAGCAATGTCAGCGTGGCCGTGACCATGAAGATCGTCGCGCACGCGGTGCAGCGCGGGGTCAAGCTGCTGCCGGGCGTGAAGAACGTGATTGCGGTGGCGTCGGGCAAGGGCGGGGTGGGCAAGTCCACCACGGCTGTGAACCTGGCGCTGGCGCTGGCGGCGGAAGGCGCGCGCGTCGGCATGCTCGACGCAGACATTTATGGGCCGAGCCTGCCGATGATGCTGGGCATCGACGGCCGCCCGGAATCCGCCGACGGCCAGACCATGGAGCCGCTGGAAGGGCACGG
>NZ_JBYTAG010000066.1:25697-39762 GCF_058787995.1 Cupriavidus sp. FW305-27 | reverse complement strand
CCCGCAAGCGGGCGAGGGGAGCACCCAGCCAGGGGGAGGAGATGTCTTCGTCCTTCTCGACGACGCCACGGCCCCGGCGGCGCAAGCCGCATCACGCCTCTACACCGGCTTCATCCATGAAGACGTCTTGCCCGCCGGCAGCGACATCGCGCAACTCGACACCATGCTTGCCGAAGGCTGGCGCCAGGGCTGGCATGCCACCCTGTTTGCCCCCTACGAATTCGGCGGCGCGCTGGTCGATGCCCCGGTGCACACCGGCAACGCGATGCCGTTCCACGACGGCGCGCTGCGCCTGCTGTGGTTCCGCAACCTGCGCCGGCTCGATGCCGCGGCGGTCACGGCGTGGCTGCAGGCGAAAGCCGACCCCAGGCCGGCGGGCCTGATGGACGTGGCCTCCGATACCTCCCGCGAGGCATTCGACGATGCCATCGCCCGCATCCACCAGTGGATCGAAGCCGGCGACACCTACCAGGTCAACTACACCCAGCGCCTGCACTTCGATGCCTTTGGCGACCCGGTGGCGCTGTATGCCGCGCTGCGCGCCGCGCAGCCGGTGCCGTATGGCGTGCTGGCCAGCCTGCCGGATCGTGCCACGGTGCTGTCGCTGTCGCCCGAGCTGTTCGTGCGCCACGACGGCCAGGGCCACATGCTGACCCGGCCGATGAAGGGCACCGCGCCGCGCTCGGGCGATGCCGTGCGCGATGCGCAGGCCGCCGCCGCGCTGGCCGCCGATGCCAAGAACCGCGCCGAGAACGTGATGATCGTCGACCTGCTGCGCAACGACCTGGGGCGCATCGCGCAGCCGGGCAGCGTGGCGGTGCCGGAGCGCTTTGCGGTGCAGCCGTTTGGCGCGGTGCTGCAGATGACCTCTACCGTCACCGCGACGGCGCGGCCCGGCACGCGCTTTGGCGCGCTGATGGCGGCGCTGTTCCCGTGCGGCTCCATCACCGGCGCGCCCAAGCGGCGCACCATGCAGATCATTGCCGAACTGGAAGGCACGCCGCGCGGGCTGTACACCGGGGCGATCGGCTGGATCGATGCGCCAACCGACGAAGGCACCGCGGGACCGTTCGCGCTGTCGGTGGCAATCCGCACGCTGGTACTGGCGCCTCTCGCGGATACCGGCCTGCGCGCGGGTGAAATGGGCGTGGGCGGCGGCATCGTCCATGACAGCGTCGCGGCGGAGGAGTTCGATGAATGCGGCTGGAAGGCGCGTTTCCTGACGCGGCACGATCCCGGTTTTACGCTGTTCGAAACCATGCGCGTGCAGGACGGCGAGTGCCTTTACCTGGCGCGGCATCTTGCGCGCATTGGCGCTTCGGCACATACGTTCGGCTTCGCTTTCGATGCCGATGCGGCACGCAACGCGGTGGCCGCGCAGGTAGCGCAGCTGGGCGCGGGGACATGGCGCCTGCGTATGAGCGTGGACAAGCGCGGCGCGCTCGCATTTGCCAGCGGCGCGGTGGCACCGATGCCGGCCGGTCCGGTCAGGATCGATATCGCCCCCGAGCCACTACCCGCCGCCGATCCGCTGCGCCGCCACAAGACCAGCGCGCGCGCAGTGTTCGATGCGGGCTGGCAGGCCGCCGAGCGTGCCGGTGGCTTTGACCTGCTGTTCTTCAACACGCGCGGTGAACTGCTGGAAGGCGGGCGCAGCTCGGTCTTCGTCCGTATCGATGGCCGCTGGCTGACGCCGCCGCTGTCGGCTGACATCCTGCCCGGCGTGATGCGCGCGGTGGCGCTGGACGAGGGAGGGGCGGCCCTGGGCGCCCCCGGCGAAGTGGTGACGGAAGCGGTGATCACGCGCGCGATGCTCGCGCGCGCCGAGGCCATCGTCCTGGTCAACGCCTTGCGCGGCGCGATGCCGGCGACGCTGAGTCAGTAAGCCTGAAGACTAAGGGTGGTGCGTGTCCAGGACGCCGTCGCCCAGCTTCCAGCGCACCACGCCCGGCAGGTTGATCAGCTCGCGGTCGTGGCAGATCATCACCACGGTGCGGCCTTCGGCGGCCAGGTCGCCGACCAGCCCAATCACCTGTTCGCGCGCATGGCCGTCCAGGCTCGAGGTAGGCTCATCCAGCAGCAGCAACTCCGGCTCCAGCACCTTGGCGCGCGCCAGCGCCACGCGCTGGATCTCGCCGCCTGACAGGTATTCGGGCGCGGTGTCCTGCAGGTGCGACACGCCGGCCCAGCCCAGCGCCTCGCCCACGCGGCGGGCGATCTCGTCGCGCGGCATCCCGCGTGCGTGCAGGCCGTAGGCGATGTTCTCGCGCACTGAGGTGCGGAACAGGTACGGATGCTGGTGCAGGTAGGCAATGCGCTGGCGCAACGCCGGCGGCAGCGGGGAGAGGGGGGCGTCGTGCGCCTGGCCGTGCGCGTCGGTCCACTGCGCGCTGGCGCCGGGTGCCGGCTCCAGCCCGGCCAGCATGCGCAGCAGCGTGGTCTTGCCGGCGCCGTTCATGCCGGTCAGCACGATCGCGGTGGCGCGCGGGATCACCAGCCTGTCGATGGCAAAGAGCTTGCGCAGGCCGATGGTGCGCGCCAGCCCTCGCACGGTCAGCAGCGGGCTGTGGTCATGGGCAACTGAGGGGGTCATCGGCGGAAGCCTCCGGCACCCTGCAGCCAGGCCATGCCGATATTGACCAGCAGCGCCAGCGCCACCAGCACGATGCCCAGCGCAATGCCCTGGGCGAACTCGCCCTTGCTGGTTTCCAGCGCAATGGCCGTGGTGATGGTGCGGGTCGAGCCTTCGATATTGCCGCCGATCATCAGGGCCGAGCCGACTTCGGCAATCACGCGCCCGAAGCCGGCGACCACTGCCGCCATCAGCCCGAAGCGCAGCTCGCGGATCACGGTCAGGAAGGTGCGCCAGCGGCCTGCGCCCAGCACCCAGGCGGTCTCGCGCAGGCGCACGTCGGCGCCCTGCAGGGTCGACAGCGCAAACGCCAGCACCACCGGGAAGCCGATCACCGCCTGCCCCAGCACCATGCCCGCCGGCGTGAACAGCAGGTGCAGGCTGCCCAGCGGGCCCTGGCGCGTCAGCAGCAGGTAGAGGACCAGCCCGACCAGCACGGTCGGGAACGACAGGAAAGCCTGCGCCACCACCACCACCGCACGCCGGCCCGGGAACTGCCGGGTGGCGATCAGCCAGGCCGCGGCGATCGCCGGCACCGTGGCCAGCGCCAGTCCCAGCACCGCCACCATCAGCGAGGTCCAGACGATGAACCACAGGCCAGCGTCGCCGCTGGCCAGCAGGCGGAAGGCGTCGGCGGTGGCGGTGCCGATCTCCACCGGCTCAGGCGGAGAAGGTGTGCTCGGCGGCGGGAAAGCTGCCGTCCTTGACGGCGGCCACGTAGGCGCGCACGGCTGCCTCGATCGAGGTCTGGCCGTCCATGAAGTTGCGCACGAACTTGGCCTTGCGGCCCGGGTAGACATTGAGCATGTCCTGCAGCACCAGCACCTGGCCGGAGCAGTCCGCGCCCGCGCCGATGCCGATGGTGGGGACCGTCAGCGATTGCGTGATCTCGCCGGCCAGCGCCGCGGGCACCGCCTCCATCAGCACCACCTGCGCGCCGGCGGCCTGCAGCGCCAGCGCGTCGCGCTTGAGCTGGGCCGCGCCGGCGTTGGTCTTGCCCTGCACCTTGAAGCCGCCCAGCGCGTGCACCGACTGCGGCGTCAGGCCGATATGCGCGCATACCGGGATGCTGCGCTCGACCAGGAACTTGACGATGGGCGCCAGCCAGTCGCCGCCTTCGAGCTTGACCATCTGCGCGCCGGCCTTCATCAGCGTGACCGCGCTGGCAAACGCGGCCTCAGGCGTGGGATAGGTGCCGAACGGCAGGTCCGTCAGCAGCAGCGAGGTCTGGTTGCCGCGCGCCGCGCATTCGGTGTGGTAGGCCATCTGTTCCAGCGTGACCGGCAGCGTGGTCTGCTGGCCCTGCATCACATTGCCCAGCGAATCGCCGACCAGGATCATTTCCACGCCGCAGTAGTCGAGCAGCGCGGCGAAGCTGGAGTCGTACGCGGTCAGCATGGCGATTTTCTCGCCGGCGTCACGCATCGCCTGCAGTTTGGGAATCGTGATGGTCTTGCGGGAGGGATCGAGGAGGTAGCTCATGGCAGTGCCCATATAGGACGGCTTTGCCGGTGCCGGGAGGGCCGCCCGCACGGCAACGACAGCCGTCGTTATTGTGTTGGGTCTGGCAGGCGTGGCCTGTCAGGGCGCAGCGAGATTGAGAAAGGCCTTGCGGCCGCGCATGTTTTCGATGCGCGACAGTAGTGTACGGAAATCGTCATCATTGTCCACCGGATTGAAGTGGGCGGTGTCGACCACCATCACCGGGGCGTCGTCGTACCGGTGGAACAATTCGCCGTAGGCGCCGGCCAGGCGCTGCAGGTAGTGTTCGTCGATGCCGGCCTCGCCGGGCTCGCCGCGGCGCACGATGCGCTCGCGCAGGAGCGACGGGGTGGCCTGCAGCACGATCACCAGGTCGGCGCGCTGCGGCGGCAGGTCAAGGCGTGCGGCGATGGCGTCGTAGAGCGCCAGTTCGTCGTCGGACAGCGTCAGCGCCGCGTGCAGCCGGTCCTTGGCCATCAGGAAATTGGTGACCATGCGCTGTCCGGCCAGCACCCCCGCCTGCCATTGCTGCAGTTGCACCGCGCGCTGGGTCAGGCACCACAGCTGCAGCGCCAGCGCATGGCGCGCGGGATCGCGGTAGAAGGGTTCGAGGAAGGGGCTGCGGCGTGCGCTGTCGGGCAGCTCCTGGGCCTGCAGCGTGCGCGCCAGGCGCTGGGCCAGCGAGGTCTTGCCGGATCCGACGGGGCCTTCGACGACGATGCGGCGCAGGTGATCGAGCATGGCGCTCCGGGCTTCAGTGGGGTGGAAGGCTGCGCCGCGGGCGCAGCCGGGCGGGATCAGCCAGGGCTGCCGCCATCGCCGGTCTCGCCAGCGGCGGCCTGCATGCGCAGGCACTTGCAGGTGGACACCTTCTCGATACGCTGCGCGCCCACGCCGGCCAGGTAGTCGGCGGCGCGTCCGCGCCCGGGGATGGCCAGCGCGGCGTCCAGCTCCAGCAGCGGCACCAGCGTGAAGGCGCGCTCGGTCAGGCGCGGATGCGGCACCGTCAGGTGCTCGTGGTCGTGCTGCTCGTCGCCGAACAGCAGCAGGTCCAGGTCCAGCGTGCGCGGCGCGTTGCGGAACGGCCGCTCGCGGCCGAACTGGTCTTCGATGTGGTGGCAGATGCGCAGGAGCTGCGCCGCGGTGAACGAGGTCTGCACCTTGACCACCGCGTTGTAGTAGTCGTCGCCGCCGGCATCGACCGGGGCGGTGCGGTAGAGCGATGAGCGCGCCAGCACCGTGATGCCGACCTGCTGGGCCAGACACACGATGGCGTCCTTGATGGCCTGGCGGGCATCGCCAAGATTGGCCCCGATGCCGATGAAGGCAAGCGTCATTTAGGTTTCCTCCGGCTGGCCGGGGCCGGCATGTGCTGCCTCGCCCGCGTCCGTGTCGCTCCGGGAAGACACTTTATCCGATTTCCGCGGACCGCGCCGGCGGCGCTTCTTGCGTGCCGGGCCTTCGCCCTCGGCGCCCTGGCCACCCTGACTGCCATGACCGCCTTGACCACCAGGGCCGCGCGCGCTGCGTACCGCGTCGATCAGGTCCTCGCGCTCGCCCGGGTCGGCGTCCTGGAAGTCCTGCCACCAGGCGGCCAGTTCCTCGGGCAGCTCGCCCGACTGGCAGCGCAGGTGCAGGAAGTCGAAGCCGGCACGGAAGCGCGGCGACTCCAGCAGCCGGAACGGCATGCGGCCCACGCGCTTTTCAAAGCGCGGCTGCATGCCCCAGATATCGCGCATGTCGGTGACAAAGCGGCGCTGGATCGCCAGCTGGCCGGTCTGCTTTTCCAGCACCATGTCCATGGCGGTGTTCAGCGCGGCGATGGCGTGCTCGCCCTCCTCGCGCAGCCTGGTCCAGCGCTGCAGCACGTGGTGCCACAGCAGCGCGGCGAACAGGAAGCCCGGCGAGACCGGCTTGCCGGCCTGCACGCGGCGGTCGGTGTTGTCCAGCGCCAGCTGCACGAAGCGCTGGCCCATGGGCTGCTCCAGCGCCACGTCCAGCAGCGGCAGCAGGCCCTGGTGCAGGCCGGCCTTGCGCAGCTCCTGCAGCGAGGCCCAGGCGTGGCCGGACATCAGCAGCTTGAGCATCTCGTCGAACAGGCGCGCGCTGGGCACGTTGTGGATCAGCGACGCCAGGCCGGCGATCGGGTGGCGCGTGGCCTCGTCGATGTCGAAGCTGGTCTTGGCGGCGAAGCGCACCACGCGCAGCATCCGGATCGGGTCTTCGCGGTAGCGCGTGACCGGGTCGCCGATCATGCGCAGCGTGCGCGCGCGGATGTCTTCCATGCCGTGATGGTAGTCATGCACGGTCTGCGCGGCCGGGTCGTAGTACATCGCGTTGATGGTGAAGTCGCGGCGTTCCGCGTCTTCGGCCTGCGAGCCCCACACGTTGTCGCGCAGCACCCGGCCCGAGGCATCGATCGCATGGGTCTTGCTGTCGAGCTCGGCGCGCTTGAGGCGGCGGCCTTCGGGCAGCGTTTCGCTGGCGATGGCGTCGACCAGCGCGCGGAAGGTCGAGACCTCGATGATTTCCTGCTCGCGCCCGCCGTAGAAGGTCACGTGCACGATCTGGAAGCGCCTGCCGATGATGCGCGAGCGCCGGAACAGCGCCTGCACCTGGTCGGGCGTGGCGTTGGTCGCGACGTCAAAATCCTTGGGCTTGATGCCGAGCAGCAGGTCGCGCACCGCGCCGCCCACGATGTAGGCCTGGTAGCCGGCCTGCTGCAGCGTGGAGGTGACCTTGACGGCATTGCGCGACAGCAGCGCGGGGTCGATCTGGTGTTCGTCGGCGCCGACGATGCGCGGCGTATGGGCGCGGCCGGTGCGGCGCAGCTTGGGGCTGGGTTTGCCCAGCAGCCGGGTAATGAGCTTCTTGATCACGTCAGAACAGATCCATGATGCGCCAGCCGGCCGCGGCGGCGTGGTGGCGCAGGCGATCGTCCGGGTTGGTGGCGATCGGCTCGGAGACTTTTTCCAGCAAGGGCAGGTCGTTGGCCGAGTCGCTGTAGAAGGTGGTAGTTTCGAAGTGGTCCCACTGCGCGCCCTGGCTCCTGAGCCAGGATTCGACGCGGGTGATCTTGCCTTCGCGGAAGCTGGGCACGCCGTGGACCTCGCCGGTGAACTGGCTTTCCGGCTTGCCGTCGATGGTGGCGGGCTCGGTGGCGATCAGGTGCTTGATGCCGAAGGCCGCGGCAATCGGCGCGGTGACAAAGCTGTTGGTGGCGGTCACCACGGCGCACAGGTCGCCGGCTTCCAGGTGCTTGTAGACCAGCGCGCGCGCCTGCGGCGTGATCACCGGGTCGATCACCTCGTGCATGAAGCGCACCCGCATGGCATCGAGCCGGTCGCGCGGGTTGGCCGCCAGCGGCGCCAGCGCAAAGCGCAGGAAGGCCTGGATATCGAGGGTGCCGGCTTTGTAGTGGCCGTAGAACTCGTCGTTCTTCTGCCGGTAGGTTTCCTCGTCGACGACGCCCAGGCGGACCAGGAAGCGGCCCCATTCATGGTCGCTGTCGGTCGGGATCAGGGTGTGGTCGAGGTCAAAGAGTGCCAGATTCATGGGCGGCGATTTTACCTTAAGGCGAGAGGTCGGGCGGGCAGGCAGGCAGGCGCCGGGGCCGCATTGGGTGCGGTATGGGCGCCGATCCGGCGCTAATCCCGGAATTCAGCAAACATTTCACGCAGCAGCGGCAGCGTCACCGGCCGCTTGCGTTCCAGCGAGTAGGTGTCGAGCGCGTCCAGCAGCGCCATCAGGCTTGGCATGTCGCGGTAATGCCGCGTCACCAGCCAGTGCGTAATCTCCGGCGACAGCTGCAGGCCGCGCTCGCGTGCCGCATGCAGCACAGCGGCCTTCTTGTCGTCGTCCGACAGCGGCGCGACCTGGTACACCAGGCCCCAGCCCAGGCGCGTGCGCAGGTCTTCGCGCACCGGCATCGCGCGCGGGGCCAGGCCGCCGGCCACCACCAGCGCGGTGCGCACGTGGGCGCGCACCTCGTTGTAGAGCGAAAACACCGCGATCTGGCGCGCTTCATCCAGCAGCTCGACGTCATCGACGGTGTAGAGCTGGCACCACGGGTCGAACAGGAAGTCCGACAGCGGGTGGTGTGGGCTCAGGTAGCGGCTGCGGATGCCGTGCTGCGGCCCGGCCTCACATAGCGCGTGCAGCAGGTGGGTACGGCCGCAGCCGACCTCGCCCCACAGGTAGACCAGCCGGTCGCTGGCGTGCTCCTGGGCGAGCGCGGCGGGCAGTTCGCGCAGGCGCTGCACCGCTTCGCGGTTGGATGCCACCACGAAATTCTCGAAGGTCGAAGGCGGCGGGCTGCCCAGCTCGAGCGACAGTTGCTTGGGACGCGGGGACATGACGTATGGCTAACTTGCGGGTGTGGGCAGCAGTGGGGCAGCCGTTATTTTCGGTACAGGTCGCTGGCCAGGTAAACCCGCCGCAGCTGCCGCGCACCGACCAGCAGCACGGCACAGGTCGGCAGCGCCAGCAGCACGCCGAAGAAGCCGAACAGCTGGCCGAAGGCGAGCAGCGCGAAGATCACCACCAGCGGGTGCAGGCCGATGCGTTCGCCCACCAGGCGCGGGGTCAGGTAAAAGCTCTCGATAAACTGGCCGAAGCCGTAGACCACCGCCACCGCGGCCAGCCCGTACCAGTTGCCGAACTGCAGCAGCGCGGCCAGGATCGCCATGACCAGCCCGACACCAAAGCCAATATACGGGATAAACACCGCCAGTCCCGTGAAGACCCCGACCGGCACGCCGATATCGAAGCCGGCGATGGTCAGACCGATCGAGTAGATCGCCGCCAGGATCACCATCACCAGGATCTGGCCGCGCAGGTATTGCGACAGCAGCGCGTCGGTCTCGTTGGTCAGTTCGCGCACCTTGGGCACCCAGCGGCGCGGCACCACGCCCTCGATGCGGCGCATCACCATGTGCCAGTCCATCATCAGGTAGAACATGACGATGGGCACGATAAAGACGATGCCGGCCACCGTGATCAGCGCCGAGCCCGACATCTTGACGTAGTTCAGCAACACCACCAGCAGGTCTTCCGGGCTGGCCGAGAAGCGGTCCGACAGCATGTTGCGCAGGCCCGGGAAGTCAAAGCGGATGCGCACGCCGAACTCCGCCAGCCGGGGCGAGACCACGGAGTTGAGCTTCTTCAGCAGGATCGGCAACTGTTCGCGGATCTGCGGGATCTCGCGTTGCAGCACCGCGATTGCCAGCAGTACCAGCATCACGCAGATCACCGTCAGCAGCAGGATCATCAGCGTCACGCCGACTGCGCGCGGCACCCGGCGGCGCTGCAGCCAGTCCACGCCCGGGTTCAGGACATAGGCGAAGATGAACGCGAACAGGAACGGCGTCAGCACCGGCGCCAGCGCGATGATGGCGGCGAACAGCGCGACGGCCACGACGACCCAGAGCAGGATACGCTTGGCCTCTTGGTTCAACAGCGGGGCATTCATCAATAGTTGGGAAGGACGGGCGACTGCGCCGTTTGCGGCGGAATCTCGCCGGAAACTGGAAGCGGGGGGCCTCTATCCGTTAAAATTGCAATTCTACTGGACTCGCGCCCGCGTTCCGATGCCAAGCAACGGAAGCCGCGGTGGCCCGAGCGCCGGATTCCTCACTTTATTTCCTCCAGGACAAGCAGGTTCCCATGAGCGCATCCCCGACCGCCGGCCAGGCAGGCCTTTCCTACCGCGACGCCGGTGTTGATATCGATGCCGGCGACGCACTGGTCGACCGCATCAAGCCGTTTGCCAAGCGCACCATGCGCGAAGGCGTGATGGCGGGCATCGGCGGGTTCGGTGCGCTGTTCGAACTGTCGAAGAAGTTCCAGGAGCCGGTGCTGGTATCGGGCACCGACGGCGTGGGCACCAAGCTCAAGCTTGCGTTCCAGCTCAACCGCCATGACACCGTCGGCCAGGACCTGGTCGCCATGAGCGTCAACGACATCCTGGTGCAGGGTGCCGAGCCGTTGTTCTTCCTCGACTACTTCGCCTGCGGCAAGCTGGACGTGGACACCGCCGCCACCGTGATCCAGGGCATCGCCCGCGGTTGCGAACTGGCCGGCTGCGCCCTGATCGGCGGCGAAACCGCCGAAATGCCCAGCATGTACCCGGACGGCGAATACGACCTGGCCGGCTTTGCCGTCGGTGCGGTCGAAAAGAAGAAGATCATCGACGGCAGCACCATCACCCCGGGCGACGTGGTGCTTGGCCTGGCTTCGTCGGGCGCGCACTCCAACGGTTACTCGCTGGTGCGCAAGATCATCGAAGTGGCCAGGCCGGACCTGAACGCCGACTTCCACGGCCAGCGCCTGCAGGACGCGATCATGGCGCCGACGCGCATCTACGTGAAGCCGCTGCTGTCGCTGATCGAAACCCTGCCGGTCAAGGGCATGGCCCATATCACCGGCGGCGGCCTGACCGAGAATGTGCCGCGCGTGCTGGCGCAGGACGTCACCGCCGTGCTCAAGCGCGATGCCTGGACGCTGCCGCCGCTGTTCCAGTGGCTGCAGGCGCAGGGCCGCGTGGCCGACGACGAAATGCACCGCGTGTTCAACTGCGGCATCGGCATGGTCGTGATCGTGGCCAAGGAAGACGCTGAACGCGCCATCCGCCACCTGCAAGCGGCCGGCGAGGCCGTGTGGCAGATCGGTGAGATCCGCGAACGCGCCGAGGGCGAGGCGCAGACCATCGTGGTCTGACGACACCGAAGCCTTCCGGCAAGAACGGCGCATGCCTTAGGGCATGCGCTTTTTTTTCGTCCTGCGTACGGCTCATAAGGGTTTACCCAAAGGCTCACACCGGCTTTGTGCCCTGCGCTGCCCGAGTCCCGTTTTCGTGCATCGCACCAAAATCCAGCATGCATCTGCACCAAGTCTGATAAACAATATTTTGCTTGATTGTATGGCGGTTTATCGCCTAATGTACTGAGCAAAGACGCGGCACACGTATGCCGCGTCCGGAGACAACGCCTCCGCGCGATGCCGGCAACCACCGGCGGCGCTGGGGGCAGGCCAGGACCATTGGAGGATCCACCATGCAAGCAGTCAGCATCGACGCAGCGGCAAAAGGCGCGTCGGCCCAGAAGCAGTCCGTCGCGCGCGTCGCGGGGGCCAGCCTCGCCGGCACCACGCTCGAGTTCTACGACCACTTCATCTACGGATCGGCCGCCGCGCTGGTCTTCCCCAAGCTGTTTTTCCCGCAGAGCGACCCGCTGACCGCGACGCTTCTGTCCTTTGCCAGCTACGGCGTTGCCTTCGTGGCGCGGCCGCTGGGCGCGGCGATCTTCGGCCACTTCGGCGACAAGATGGGGCGCAAGTCCATCCTGATCATTACGCTGCTGATGATGGGCCTGGCCACCTTCGGTATCGGCCTGCTGCCGACCTATGCCGCCGCGGGCGCGCTGGCGCCGGTGCTGCTGGTGCTGCTGCGCGTGGTGCAGGGCCTGGCGCTGGGCGGCGAATGGGGCGGGGCGGCGATCATGGTCAACGAGCTCGACCCTGAAGGGAAAAGGCGCGGCATCCTCGGCAGCCTGGTGCAGCTCGCCGCGCCGATCGGCCTGCTGCTTGCCAACGGCGTATTCGCGCTGGTGACCTGGCAGGTCTCGGAAGAAGCCTTCCTGAGCTGGGGCTGGCGCGTGCCGTTCCTGCTGTCGGCGCTGCTGGTGGGCGTTGGGCTCTACATCCGCTCCAACGTGCGTGAGTCCGGCATGTTCGAGAAGCTGGAGGAATCCCACGCCGAAGCGCGCGCGCCGATCATGGAAGTGCTGCGCAACTACAAGAAGCAGCTGCTGATCGCCTTTGGCGCGCGGCTGGGCGGCGATATCGCCTTCTACGTGTTCACGCTGTTCCTGCTGTACTTCGTGCCGACCAAGCTGGGCCTGCCCAAGAGCATCGCGCTCAATGCCGTGCTGCTGGGTGCGGTGGCGCAGATCCTGTTCATCCCGGTGGCCGGTTACCTGGCCGACCGCATCGGGCGTCGCCCGGTGCTGATGATCGGCGGCATCGGCGGTGCGGTGTGGGCCTTTGTCTTCTTCACGCTCGTCAAGACCGGCAGCCCGGCTTTGATCATGCTGGCCTCGTTCGTCGGCATGGTGCTGGTGTCGTTCATGTTCTCGCCGCTGGCGTCGTTCCTGCCGGAGCTGTTCGCCACCCGGGTGCGCGTGACCGGTGCCTCGCTCGGCTTCCAGTTCGCCGGTGTGTTCGGCGGCGCGCTGGCCCCGCTGATCGCGGTGGGCCTGCTCGACCGCTTCGGCAGCACCGCGCCCGTTGCGCTGTACCTGGCGGCGGTGTGCGCGCTGATCGCAATCGCCGCGGCGGCCGCGCGGGAAACCAATCGCATGCACCTGTCCGACGCGGACCGCTGAATGCGGACCACGGTGAGCGGCAGTAACAATCTTCTCATGAGCAGTATCGTGAAACAGTTCGACCTGATCATCCGCAACGGCACCGTCGTGACCGCCAGCGACACCATGCAGTGCGATATCGGCATCGCCGGCGGGCGCATCGTACAGCTCGGCCACGACCTGGGCGAGGCCGCGCAGACCATCGACGCCAGCGGCAAGCTGGTCTTGCCGGGCGGCGTCGATGCGCACTGCCACCTGGACCAGCCGATGCCGGACGGCCTCAGGATGGCTGACGACTTCGGCACCGGCTCGGTGTCGGCGGCCTGCGGCGGAACCACTACCGTGATCCCGTTCGCCGCGCAGGAGAAGGGCCATTCGCTGCGCGCCGCGGTGAACGACTACCACCAGCGGGCCGATGGCAAGACTGTGGTCGACTACGCCTTCCACCTGATCGTGGCCGATCCTACCGAGGCGGTGCTGCAGGACGAACTGCCGGGGCTGATCCGCGAGGGCTATTCGTCGTTCAAGGTCTACATGACCTACGACGACCTCAAGCTGAACGACCGCGAGATCCTTGAGGTGCTGTCGGTGGCGCGCCAGGAGGGCGCGCTGGTGATGGTGCATGCCGAGAACTCGGACTGCATCGCCTGGCTGACCGAGAAGCTGGAAGCGGCGGGCAACACCGCGCCGAAGTTTCACGCGCTGGCCCGGCCGATGGCGATCGAGCGCGAGGCCACGCACCGCGCCATCACGTTCTCGGAGCTGGTCGACGTGCCGATCCTGATCGTCCATGTATCGGGCAAGGAAGCGGTGGAGCAGATCCGCTGGGCGCGCAACCGCGGTATGAAGATCTTTGCCGAGACCTGCCCGCAGTACCTGTTCCTGACTGCCGAAGACCTCGACCAGCCCGGCTACCACGGCGCCAAGTGCGTGTGCAGCCCGCCGCCGCGCGACCGCAGCAACCAGGAAGTGATCTGGGACGGCCTGGCCGACGGCCTCTTCACCATTTTCTCGTCCGACCATGCACCGTTCCGCTACGAAGACGCGCAGGGCAAGAAGCCTGGCGGCAAGGAAGTCCCGTTCCAGTACATCCCCAACGGCATCCCCGGCCTGGAAACGCGGCTGCCGCTGCTGTTCTCGGCTGGCGTGGTGGGCGGCCGCATCTCGGTCAACCAGTTCGTCGCGCTGACCTCGACCAACCCCGCCAAGCTCTACGGCCTGCATCCGCGCAAGGGCACCATTGCCATCGGCGCCGATGCCGACCTGGCGATCTGGGATCCGCAGCGTGAAGTGACGATCCGCAACGCCGACCTGCATCATGCTGTCGACTACACCCCGTATGAAGGCCTGCGCGTGACCGGCTGGCCGGTGACCACGCTGGTGCGCGGCAAGGTGGTGGCGCATGAGGGCGAGGTGCTGGCCGAGGCCGGCCACGGCCAGTTCCTGCCGTGCGGCCTGCCGGAGATGGCCAGGCCGCGCTATCGCACCTCGGGCGGCAGCCTGTGACGGCAGCCTTGCCAATGCTTTGACTGAAACGACTGACATGGAACTGACCAACCGCCTGGACGCCACCACTATCGCGGCGACGCGG
>NZ_JBYTAG010000066.1:0-25687 GCF_058787995.1 Cupriavidus sp. FW305-27 | reverse complement strand
TATCGCGGCCCGCGTCGCCGCGGGCCGCCTCGATCCCGCCGAGGTGGTCGCCGCCTTCCAGGCTCGCATCGCGGCGCGCAATGACCAGCTCAACGCCGTGTTCGAGCAGCGCCAGGAGCTGGTCGATGCCGACCTGGCGCAGCTGCGCGCGCGCCTGGCGCAGGGCGAGCGCCCGCTGCTGGCGGGCGTGCCGGTGATCGTCAAGGACGTGATCTGGAGCCAGGGCCGCCGCGTCACGCAGGGTTCGCAGCTGTATCGCGACTTCATTGCGCCCGCCGACGCGATCGCGGTCGAGCGCCTGCGCCAGGCCGGCGCGATCGTGCTCGGCATGGGCAATACCTCGGAGTTCGCCTGCAAGGGCCTGACCACCAACAAGGTCTACGGGCTGACGCGCCATCCGCTCGATGCCACGCTGACCGCGGGCGGCTCGTCTGGCGGCTGCGCGGTGGCGGTGGCGGCCGGCATGGCGCCGCTGGCGCTGGGCACCGACGGCGGCGGTTCCAGCCGGCGCCCGCCCGCGCATGCCGGCGTGGTCGGCTTCAAGCCTTCCTACGGCGCGATTCCCGATTCGGTCGGCTTTCCCCATGCCTTCAACGGCATCCAGGTGATTGCGCCGATCACGCGCACGGTGGCCGATGCCGAGCTGATGTTCGAGGCGCTGGCCGGCGCCGATCCGCGCGATCCCGATACGCTGGGCTTCTCGCTTGGCGCCGCGCGCCCGCTGCATACGCTGAAGATCGCGGTCAGCCCGCGCCTGGGCCTGGACACGCCGGTCGACGACGATGTCGCGCAGGCCTTCGAGCAGGCCGTGGCCCGGCTGCAGGCCGCGGGCCTGACCATCGAGCGTGCCGACCCGGCCTGGCCGAAGGGCGCCGACGAGCCCGCGCTGATGCCGCTGCAGCATGTCGGCCTGGCCAATCTCTACGGCGAGGCCTGGCGCCGCGACCCGGAGCTGTTCGATCCCGACGTGGCGCGCCAGATCGAGCGCGGGCTGGCCTGGAGCGGCGCCGACGTGGCGCGCGCGCGCGAAGCCAGCCACCAGATCGCGCTGGCCGTGGCCGGGTTCTTTACCCGCTATGACCTGCTGCTGTGCCCGACCACCCCGTGCGTGGCGTGGCGCAACGACCGGCTCGGGCCGGAGCGGATCGGCGGCGTGGCGGTGGAGCCGCGCGCCCATGCGGTGTTCACGCCCTTCTTCAACCATGCGCTGGCGCCGGCCATTTCGGTGCCCTGCGGCCATGGCCGCGACGGGCTGCCGGCGGGCCTGCAGATCGCCGGCCCGCGCGGTGCCGACCGCAACGTGCTGGCCGCGGCCAGGCTGGCCGAAAGCGTGCTGGCGCCGCTGCTCAACCCTGCCGGATAACCGTCATGCGAATCCTTGTCCTGAATCCCAATACCAGCGAAGGCATCACCGCGCGGCTGATGGCGGCGGCCACCGAGGCCGCGGCCCCCGGCACCGAGCTGGTGCCGCTGACCGCCAGCCGCGGCGTGCCCTATATCGCCACGCGCGCCGAGGCGCAGATCGGCGGCGCCATCGCGCTGGAGATGCTGGCCGAGCACCATGGCCAGTTCGACGCGGCCATCATCGCGGCCTTCGGCGACCCCGGCCTGATGGGCGCGCGCGAACTGTTCGATCTGCCGGTGGTGGGCATGGCCGAGGCGGCGATGCTGTCGGCCTGCATGCTGGGCCGGCGCTTTGCCATCGTGACCTTTGCGCGGGCGCTGGGGCCCTGGTATGAGGAGTGCGTGGACATGCATGGCCTGCGCGGCCGGCTGGCCGGCATCCGCATGCTGGACGGCAGCTTTGCCTCGGTGTCGGACGTCCAGGAAGAGAAGGAAGCCGTGCTGGTGGAACTGGCCAACCGCGCCGTGGCGGAGGATGAAGCCGATGTGGTGATCCTGGCCGGCGCGCCGCTGGCCGGCCTGGCCGCGCGCGTGCGCGACCGCATTCCGGTGCCGGTGGTCGACCAGATGGCCGCCGCCGTCAAGCAGGCCGAGGCGCTGGTCGCGCTGCAGCCGCGCAAGGCCACCGCGGGCACGTTCCGCCGCCCGGATGCCAAGCCCACGCTGGGTTTGCCCGCGGCGCTGGCAGCGCGCATCGAGCACCGCTAAGCCACTTCGCCGCCGATGACGCCGCGGCTCAGACCGCGGCGAACACCGCTTCGAGATCGACCTTTTCCTCGGCCGGCGCCTGCAGCCGCAGCGTGCTCTCGACATGGCCGAGGTGCTCGGACATCAGCCGCGCGGCGCGCTCGCCGTCGCCGGCTTCCAGTGCATCGACGATGTCGTCGTGTTCATGGTGCGGGCACGACGGCACGCCCGGTGCGTCATAGAGCGCGATGATCAGGCAGGTCAGCGAGCACAGCTCGCGCATGTACTTGCCCAGGTACTGGTTGCCGGTCATTTCCGCCAGCTTGCAGTGGAACTCGCCCGACAGCCGGATGATGGCGCGGCGGTCGTTGCTGTCGCGCGCCTGCGCTTCCTGGCGCGTGGTTTCGCGCAGCGCGCGCACCCCCGGCGCGCCAATGGCGCCGGCCAGGTCGCGCACCAGCGCGGGTTCCAGCAGGTGGCGTGAATGCAGCACCTGGCGCGCTTCGGCCACGCTCGGGCTGGAGACGAAGGTGCCGCGGTTGGGATGGACCGTCAGCACGCCTTCATGCGCCAGCTTGGCAAAGGCCAGCCGTACCTTGGTGCGGCTCACGCCGAACACGCCGCCCAGCTTTTCCTCGACCAGCTTGGTACCCGGCGGCAGCCGGTGCTCCCAGATCGCGGTCAGGATGCGGTCGGCGATTGCCTCGACCGACGCGCCGCGCGCGCTGTCCGTGTCGGTCTCATTGATACCGTCGGTGGCGGGCAGGTCGGCTTTGGTTTGTGGCATGGCGGTTGGCGTTGGCGGCTCGGAAAAAAAGACAGTCGGTGTCGTTATTGTATGGCGGCTTGCCATCAAGTGTATAACAGCGGCGTCGGACCGGTTGCCGTTCTTACTTCGCGCCGAGCTTGTCCAGCGCCTCGCCGGTCACGCGGCAGATGCGCCAGTCGGGCAGCACGTCCGCACCCATGGCCTGGTAGAAGTCGATCGACGGCTGGTTCCAGTCCAGCACCGACCATTCGAAGCGGCCACAGCCGCGCTCGACCGCCAGCGCCGCGAGGTGCTTGAGCAGCGCCTTGCCCAGGCCGTGGCCGCGCCAGGCCGGATCGACATAGAGGTCTTCCAGGTACAGGCCGGGCCTGGCCAGGAAGGTTGAGAAATTGTGGAAGAAGAGGGCAAAGCCGACGGCTTGCCGGCCGCCATCGGTGTCGACTTCGACCAGCACCGCTTCGGCATGCGGCGTGGCGCCGAACAGTGCATCCTGGATCTTCTGCGGCGTGGCTTCGACAATATGCGTCAGCTTTTCGTATTCGGCCAGCGCCAGGATCAGGTTGAACAGCGTCTCGCTGTCGGCGGCGGTGGCGGGGCGGAGCGTGAAGGCGGGCTTGGACATGCTGGGTCGGCTCTCCGGCAAACAGGAATTCGGAATTATCGCCTGTGCGTCACTTGCCGCGCCAGCTTGCATGCAATCGGGTCAGTGCCCGAAGTCCGCCAGCCTGCGCACCTGGTCGACATACCCGGGCGCCAGGCAATCCACCACCAGCCGCTCGGGCGTGCTGCGCAGCCAGGTCAGCTGGCGCTTGCACAGCTGGCGCGTGGCGGCGATGCCGCGCTCGCGCATGGTGGTAAAGTCTGCGTCGCCGTCCAGGTACTCCCATACCTGCCGGTAGCCGACGCAGCGGATCGACGGCAAGCCCGGATGCAGGTCGCCGCGCCGGCGCAGCCGCTCGACTTCCTCGATAAAGCCGTTGGCCAGCATCGCGTCATAACGCTGAGCGATGCGCGCGTGCAGCGCCAGGCGGTCCGATGGCTCCAGCGCAATCACGCGGAAGCGCTGGTCCGCCGCGCCGGCAAAGGTGCGCCCCTCGGCCTGGCGCGCCAGCAGTGCCGACATCGGCTGGCCGGACAGGCGGTGGATCTCCAGCGCGCGCTGGATGCGCTGCGCGTCATTGGGCGCGAGCCGCGCCGCGGTGACCGGGTCGACCTCGGCCAGCATCGCATGCAGCGCCGGCCAGCCGCGCTCGGCGGCAAGCTGGTCCAGCTCCGCGCGCAGCGCGGCATCGGCCTGGGGCAGGTCATTGAGCCCCTGCGTCAGTGCCTTGTAGTAGAGCATGGTGCCGCCGACGATCAGCGGCACATGGCCGCGCGCGCGGATCTGTGCGATCAGCCGTTCGGCATCGGTGACGAACTGCGCCGCGGAGTAGCTGTCGGCCGGGTCGATGATGTCGATCAGGTGGTGCGGCGCGGCTGCAAGTTCTTCGCGCGTGGGCTTGGCGGTGCCGATATCCATCTCGCGGTACACCAGCGCCGAATCCAGGCTGATGATCTCCACCGGCGCGTCGGCCGCCAGCGCCAGCGCGGCCGCGGTCTTGCCCGAGGCGGTGGGGCCGAGCAGGCAGACCACGGGCGGATGCGTGGCGGAATCGTGGGGTACGGCGGACATCGAAAGCCTTGGATGAATCGTGGGGCGAGCGGCTTATTGCCCGCGCAGGAACAGCCGGTCCAGCTCGGTCACGGTCAGTTGCACCCAGGTCGGGCGGCCGTGGTTGCACTGGTCGGCGCGCTCGGTCTGCTCCATCTGGCGCAAGAGCGCGTTCATTTCCTCGAGCGTGAGCTTGCGGTTGGCGCGCACCGCGCTGTGGCAGGCGAGGGTGGCCAGCAGTTCGTTGCGGCGCTCGGCCAGCACGCGCGAGCCGCCGTAGGCATGCAGGTCGCGCAACACATCGCGCGCCAGCGCTTCGGCATCGGCCTGCTGCAGCAGCGCCGGCACCGCTCGCACCGCGAGAGTGGTGGGCGACACCGGGGCGATATCGAAGCCCAGCAGCGTCAGTGTCTCCTGGTGTTCTTCGGCCACGCCGATCTCGACCGGGCTGCCGGGCAGCGTGACCGGGATCAGCAGCGGCTGCACCGCGAGGTCGCGCGCGTCCAGGCCGGCCTTGATCTGCTCATACAGGATGCGTTCGTGCGCGGCATGCATATCCACCAGCACCAGCCCGCGCGCGTTCTGCGCCAGCACATAGATGCCATGCAGCTGGGCGATGGCGTAGCCGAGCGGGTGGTCGTCGGGGGCGTCGGCAGGATCGGCAAAGCCGGCGCGCGCGGCCGGCGGCAGGCGGTCCAGCAGGCCGGGCGGGTCGTCGGCGCGTGCCGCCTGCGCGTCGGCCAGCCAGGCCGGCGCTTGCGCCGGGGTGCCGGGCATGGCGCCATACGGCCGCGCTGCCGGTGCGGCGGCATCGCGCACCATGCCCAGGTAGGCCTGGCGTGGCTGGGCGATGCCGAGTTCGGTCTGGCGTGCCGCGGAATAATTGATCCACTGGCCGCCGCCACCACTGCCGCCGCCACCACTGCCGCCGCCATAGCCCGGCCGTGCGCCGCCCGCCGGTGTCGCGCCGCCAGACGGCAGGGTGATCTCGCCGTCGGCATCGGTATGCAGGCTGTCGCCGTTCCCGCCGGCCTGCCGCGCCAGGCAACGCTGCACCGCGTGGTAGACGAACTGGTGCACGGCGCGCGATTCACGGAAGCGCACTTCGATCTTCGACGGGTGCACGTTGACGTCGACCATCTCCGGCGGCAGGTCCAGGCACAGCACATAGGACGGGAAGCGGTCGCCGTGCAGCACGTCCTGGTAGGCGCTGCGCACCGCGTGATTGAGCAGCTTGTCGCGCACGAAGCGGCCGTTGACAAAGAAGTACTGCTGGTCCGGCCGCCCGCGCGAGGCGGTGGGCAGCCCGGCAAAGCCATACAGGTGCAGCGTGTCGGCCTCTTCGTCCAGTGGCAGGCGGGCGCGGGCAAAGTCATTGCCCAGCACCTGCGCGGTACGGGTGGCGACGTCGCCGGCATTCCAGTGCTCCAGCGGCTTGCCGTTGTGGTGGACCGAGATGGTCACGTCGGGCCGCGCCAGCGCCGTGCGCCGTACCATCTCCAGGCAGTGCCCCAGCTCGGTTTGCTCCGATTTGAGGAACTTTCGGCGCGCTGGCGTGTTGAAGTAGAGGTGCTGCACGTCGACGGTGGTGCCGACCCCGCCCGAGGCAGGCTGCACCGTGCCGGTATCGGCGCTGACCTGGGTGGCATGGGCATCGGCCGCGGTGCGGCTGGTCAGGGCCAGCTGGGACACCGAGGCGATCGAGGCCAGGGCCTCGCCGCGGAAGCCCAGCGTCAGCACTGATTCCAGTTCGTCGAGCGACGCAATCTTGCTGGTGGCGTGGCGCGTCAGCGCGACCGGCAACTCTGCCGCAGGGATGCCGCAGCCGTTGTCCGTGATGACGATGCGCCGCACGCCGCCTTCTTCCAGCCGGATGCCGAGCTGCGTGGCGCCGGCGTCGAGCGCGTTTTCCAGCAACTCCTTGACCACCGAGGCCGGTCGTTCCACCACTTCGCCGGCGGCGATCTGGCTGATGAGCTGGTCCGGCAGCGGCCGGATCGGGCGCGGCTGCTGGGTGGTGCGCAGGGCGGTGCTGGAGGCGGAGGCAGGCATCCGGCGATTATACGTGGACGCCCGCACGGAGTCGGACGCGCAAAGGCGCCGCAGGTGACGGATTGGCGCGGCGGCTCTTGTATGATTCAGGCCAAGGCGGCCCAGGCCGCATCGGACAGAACGCAGTCAACCAAACCATCAACGGGGAACGACTTGGATCTCGCTTTGCAGCTCATCGACATGCTGGTGCATGTCGACAAATACCTCGGCACGGTCATCGACCAGTACGGCCACTGGGTCTATGCCATCCTGTTCCTGATCGTCTTTGCCGAAACCGGTCTGGTGGTCCTGCCGTTCCTGCCGGGCGACTCGCTGCTGTTTATCGCGGGCGCCTTCTGCGCAACCGGCGCCATGAACGAGTGGGCACTGATCGGCCTGCTGCTGGTGGCGGCGATTTCCGGCAATACCGTCAACTACCTGGTGGGCAGCTGGATCGGGCCCAAGGTGTTCGACCATCAGTGGCGCTTCCTGGACCAGGATGCGCTGCGCCGCACCCATGACTTCTATGAGCGGCACGGCGGCAAGACGCTGGTGATGGCGCGCTTCGTGCCGATCGTGCGCACCTTCGCCCCGTTCGTGGCGGGCGTGTCGCAGATGACCTTTGCGCGCTTCCAGATGTTCAACGTGGTCGGCGCCGTGGCCTGGGTGGTCGGCCTGGTCTTTGCCGGCTACTTCTTCGGCAACCTGCCGTTCATCCGCCAGTACCTGAACCTGATCGTGCTGGCCGGCATTGGCGCGGCCGTGGTGCCGCTGGTTCTGGGCGGGCTGTGGAAGCTGGTGCGCGGCAACCGCCGCCGGCCCACGCGCGTGGAGCGCTGAGCAAGTGAGGGGCCGCGCAGCCTTCGCGCCCTCTTTTCACTATGAAGCGGGTTCTTAGTTGAGGCTGCGGCTCATCATCCGCAGCGCCGGCATGCGCTCGCGGATCTGGCCGATATCGGCCGCATCGGGCCGGGCGAGCACATAGGCTTCCAGGTCGGCCAGCGCGGGGCGGAAGCACTCCAGGTTGGCGTACGCCAGCCCCCGGTCGCGCACTTCCTCGATCGAACCCGGCAGCAGGATCACCAGCCGGTTCTGCACCGCCAGCAGCCTCTGCCAGCGCGACTCCTGCAGGTAGATCGCCTTCAGGTTGCGCAGCATGCGTGCGACGATCTCGCGGTGGCTGGCCGCGCGCAGGAACAGGCCCAGCGGCACCTGGCTGGCATCGCTGATGCCTTCGCGCTCCAGGTACGGGTCCAGCATTTCCTGCAGCCGTTCCTTCGACAGGGTCTCGCCGGTGAGCGGGTCCAGGATCACCTCGCCGGCAGGAATCGTCATGCGCAGCAGGAAATGGTTGGGGAACGACACGCCCTTGAGCGGCAGGCCGATCTGCTGGCCCAGCTCCATGAACAGCACCGCAAGCGAGATCGGGATGCCGCGCCGCTGGCGCAGCACCACGTTCAGGTAGGAGTTGTCGGGGTCGTAGTAGTCGTTCGCGTTCGGGCCGAAACCCAGGTCGCGATAGAAGAAATGGTTCAGCAGGCGCAGCCGCTGGATCGCGGGGGTGCCTTCGGCGATCCGGCGCTTCAGGCGCAGCGCCAGCACGTCCAGCGCCGCAAGCTCGGACTGCAGGTCCAGGTCGGGGTAGGCGTCCTGCGCGATGGACAGCGCGGTTTCGGTCAGCGGGATGCCGTTTTCGTCAGCCACGAGGCTGGCGAAATAATCCAGGACTTTGGTGGATGTCATGTCGGTTTCCCGGTGCAGCCGCCGGCACCGCGCGCAGCGTGGGTCACCATTGCCGGCTCGTTAGGTGGCCCATGCGTTGGCAGATTCGCTGGCCCATCAGCCGGCGCGGCGCCTGAAGGCAGAGTAGCGCAGTCCCATGAGCCACAGTGTACCGAAGTAGACCACCGCTGCAAGTACCAGGCACGAAGCCAGCAGCGCGATGCGCAGCAGCGGCGTCGCGCCCAGCCCGATCCAGTCGAAGTTGCGCGCGAACCAGAGCAGCATGCCGGACAGCAGCAGCACCGAGGCGCACAGCTGCGCCAGGAACAGCCACCAGCCCGGCGCCGGCCGGTACAGGCCGCGCCGGCGCAGGCCGAAGAACAGCAGCAGGGCGTTGATGGTGGCGCCGGCGCTGATCGACAGCGCCAGCCCGGCATGGCCGATCCACGGCACGAACGCATAGTTGCAGGCCTGCGTGATCACCAGCACCAGCAGTGCGATCTTCACCGGCGTGCGGATATCCTGGCGCGCATAGAAGCCGGGCGCCAGGATCTTGATCGAAATCAGCCCCATCAGGCCGACGCCGTACGAGACCAGCGCCTGGCGCGTCATCTCGACCGCGTGGGCGTCGAACTTGCCATAGTTGAACAGCACGGCGGTCAGCGGCGCGCCGAACACGAACAGCCCCACCGCGCAGGGCACCGCCAGCAGGAAGGTCAGGCGCAGGCCCCAGTCGAGCAGGCTCGAGTACTCGGCATGGTCGCCCGAGGCGTTGGCCTTGGACAGGCTCGGCAGCAGGATGGTCCCCAGCGCCACGCCCAGCAGCGCGGTCGGGAATTCCATCAGCCGGTCGGCATAGGTCAGGTAAGAGACGCTGCCCGCGGCCAGCCGCGAGGCGATATTGGTATTGATGATCTGGCTGATCTGCGCCACCGACACGGCCAGCAGCGCCGGCCCCATCTGCCGCAGGATGCGGCGCACGCCGGGATCGGACCACGCCGCGCGCAGGTTGAAGCTCAGCCGCGGCATCACGCCCAGGCGCCGCAGCGCCGGCACCTGGATCGCCAGCTGCAGCACGCCGCCGACCAGCACGCCCCACGCCTGCGCGTAGATCGGCTGGTCCATGTGCGGGCCGACGAACAGGGCCGCGATGATCAGGCACAGGTTGAGCAGCACCGGCGTGAAGGCCGGCACCGCGAACTTGCGCCAGGTATTGAGGATGCCGGACGCCAGCGCCACCAGCGAGATCAGGCCGATATACGGGAACATCACCCGCGTCATGAACACGGCCGCGGTATAGGTCTCGCTTTGCCCGCGGAAGCCGGTGGCGACCGCGGTCATCACCAGCGGTGCCCCGATCACGCCAAGCAGGGACACGCCCATCAGCACCCAGGTCATGACCGTGGCGACGGCGTCGATCAGTGTCTTGGTCGGCTCGTCGCCGCGCTTGGTGTGGTATTCGCCCAGGATCGGCACGAAGGCCTGCGAGAACGCGCCTTCGCCGAAAATGCGGCGCAGCAGGTTGGGAATGCGGAAGGCCACGTTGAACGCGTCGGTCATCTCCGACGCGCCGAAGGCGCGGGCGATCAGGATTTCGCGCACGAGGCCGGTGATGCGCGAGAGCATCGTCAGGCTGCTGATGGTGGCGAGCGCTTTGAGCAGGTTCAAGGTGCGGGTCGGTGCGGGACGGTGGATCGGTGCGGGCGCACCGCATGCCGGGGACGCCACTGAGACGCGGTCCGGGCGATAAAGTTGCCGGCGCGCCACGTGCCCCGGCACAATGTGGCGCTTATTATACGGACCGGCCCGGCGCCCGCCCGGGCCTGAGCTGGCAAAGTGTCCGCCGTGTTGCTTTGTGCGCCGGCATCTGTGTATAATTGCCGATTCACAAGGACAGTTGCGTTCCGGATTCGTGTGTCAGTGCATCCCGGGTCGCTCGATATGACTTAATTGTTGTGTCCCCCGCGGCACGCATCTGAATTCAGGATATTTTTACATGGCAAATTCCGCACAAGCTCGCAAGCGCGCCCGCCAGGCCGTTGCCCAGAACGCTCACAACTCCAGCCTGCGTTCGCGTCTGCGCACCGCCGTCAAGGCCGTCCGCAAGGCCATCGACGCTGGCGACAAGGCCGCTGCCGCCGAGATCTTCAAGAACTCGCAAGCCGTGATCGACAGCATTGCCGACAAGAAGATCGTGCACAAGAACAAGGCTGCACGTCACAAGTCGCGCCTGTCGGCCGCCATCAAGTCGATGGCTGCCTGATCGCTGCCCGGGCCGCCCCGGCGGTCCAGCAGAGGAGGGTGCCCAGGCATCCGCCAACAAAAAAGCTCGTCATCCGACGAGCTTTTTTGCTTTCCGGCGCCAGGCCGGCACGCTTATTCCAGCGAACAGGCTTCAACCAGCTGCAGGTTGTTGTCGCGCGCAAAGTTAAGCACGAAATCCAGCGCCTTGGGTTCAATGTCGCGCAGCCGCACGTCCACCACCACGCATTTGACATTGCCGGCGAAGATCGGCCGCACGTAGGGGGAGTAGGTCAGGCGCGGGTCGCCGCTGTCGCCCTCGGGGCGGAACTGCGCCATCACGCCGCACAGCCGTTCGGCCCAGTCGCTCGGACGGAAGGTCTTGCCTTCCTTGGTAATGCCTTGGATAAAGAATTCGCGAACGTTGGGGTTCATGAGGCTGGACACTGCGGGTGAGGCGGACGACTCGACGGTAAACCCGCTGGACGGGCGCCCGTTTGGCGCGGCCGGGGCGCGTTTGGTTCGCGCTGGTTCCAGCCGGAAGGCGGGGCGTCGGTGTCTTGCGGGGGCACTTTTGATGCCGGCGGCGGGCAGCGGCATGGGTATGCCGGGCCCCGCGTGAATCAGCGGGTATTATATCTTATATAAGAGTTGCGCATAAGGGCGAAATCCTGTCGGGAACCTGTCAGCGGGCCCGGGCAAGTGCAGGGCGCAAGTCCGTGCCGGGTTGTCCCGGACTCGCCAAAGCAGAAATAATCCCTTATGATTCTTGCAGTTAAATTGCGTATGCGACGCGAAAGGCGGCTCCGCGGCGCGCTTGAGTCATGAACACTTCGTGACGGCGCGTCCCCACCGAGCCGCCTTCTTTGTTTTATGAGCTCAACCCCGATCAAGCATTACCTCCAGTTCAGCGACTTCACTCCCGACGAGTATGAGTACCTGCTGGATCGCGCGCGGATCCTGAAGGCCAAGTTCAAGAACTACGAGACCTGGCACCCGCTGCACGACCGCACGCTGGCCATGATCTTCGAGAAGAATTCCACGCGTACGCGCCTGTCGTTCGAAGCCGGCATCCACCAGCTGGGCGGCCACGCGGTGTTCCTGAACACGCGCGACTCGCAGCTGGGCCGCGGCGAGCCGATCGAGGATGCGGCGCAGGTGATCTCGCGCATGGTCGACATCATCATGATCCGCACCTTCGGCCAGGACATCATCGAGCGCTTTGCCGCGCATTCGCGCGTGCCGGTGATCAACGGCCTGACCAACGAATACCACCCGTGCCAGGTGCTGGCCGACGTCTTCACCTACATCGAGCAGCGCGGCAGTATCCGCGGCAAGACCGTGGCGTGGATCGGCGATGCCAACAACATGGCCTACACCTGGATCCAGGCCGCCGAGCGGCTCGGCTTTACCTTCCATTTCTCGGCGCCGCCGGGCTACCAGCTTGATCCGGCGATGGTGCCGGCGTCGGCAGCCGGCCTGGTCAAGGTCTTCGACGATCCGCTATCGGCCTGCCAGGGCGCCAGCCTGGTCACCACCGATGTCTGGACCAGCATGGGCTTCGAGGCCGAGAACGACGCCCGCAAGCGCGCCTTCAAGGACTGGATGGTCACGACCCCGATGATGGACCGCGCCGAGCCCGACGCGCTCTTCATGCACTGCCTGCCGGCGCACCGCGGCGAGGAAGTCGAGGCCGCCGTGATCGACGGTCCCAAGAGCGTGGTCTGGGAAGAGGCCGAGAACCGCCTGCACGTGCAGAAGGCGCTGATGGAATACCTGCTCTGCGGCCGCTACTGAACCAGCGCGGCGCGGGGTGAACAGGGAGGGGCCGCGATGGCCCCTCTTTTTACGTCTTTCGTACAGAAACCCAAGGAGATGGAAGTGAGCCAGTTCGACAACGTGTCGGTCGTCAAGAAAGCCAACCTGTACTTTGACGGCAAGTGCGTCAGCCACACCGTGCTGTTCCCGGACGGCACCCGCAAGACGCTGGGCGTGATCTTCCCGGCCGCGCTGACCTTCAACACCGGCGCGCCCGAGATCATGGAAATCAACGCCGGCACCTGCCGCGTGCGCCTGGCCGGTTCGGAAGACTGGCAGACCTATGGCGCGGGCCAGCAGTTCAGCGTGCCGGGCAACAGCAGCTTCGATATCGAGGTGCAGGAAACGCTGGACTACGTCTGCCACTTCGCGTGACCGGCGCGGCGGGCCGGTCCTGGCCCACCTGCTTTACAGCACTACCGGCTCCGGTTCGATGCGCACGCCAAAGCGCGCCTGCACCGCATCGGCGATGCGGTTGGCCAGTGCCAGCAGCATCGCGCCGGTGCCGCCGCCGTGGTGCACCAGCACCAGCGCCTGCTTGCCGTAGACGCCCACCGGGCCATCGGTCATGCCCTTGAAGCCGCAGCGGTCGATCAGCCAGCCGGCTGCCAGCTTGTACGAGCCGTCCGGCTGCGCATAACTGACCAGGTCCGGGTTGGCCTGCAGCAGCGCGTCGCGCTGCGCCGCGCTGACCAGCGGATTCTTGAAGAAGCTGCCCGCATTGCCCAGCTGTGCCGGGTCGGGCAGCTTGCGCGAACGGATCGCGACCACGGCGTCGCGAATCGTGGCCGCATCGGGCGCAGCCCGGCCATCGAGTTCGCGCGCCAGCTCTCCGTACGACAGCACCGGTTGCCACGCCTTGGGCAGGCTCAGCGTCACCGCCGTGATGATGTAGCGGCCGGCGCCGGCGTGCTTGAACAGGCTGTCGCGGTAGCCGAAGCCGCAGGCCCGCAGGTCCAGCCACACGAATGCGCCGGTGTGGCGGTCATAGGCGCGCACGCCTTCGAAGCGCTCGCGCAGCTCCACCCCGTAGGCGCCGATATTCTGGATCGGCGCCGCGCCCGCGGTGCCGGGGATCAGCGCCAGGTTTTCCAGGCCGGGCATGCCGTCGGCGATGGTGCGGTTGACCAGCGCGTTCCAGTTCTCGCCGGCGCCGGCGGTGACCAGCCAGGCATCGCCAGTCTCCTCCGGCTGGTAGCCGGGGATTTCCATCAGCAGCACCAGCGCGTCCAGGTCGCCGGTCAGTACCACATTGCTGCCGCCGCCCAGGACCACCAGGGGCAGGCCGTCGGCACGCGGGTCGGCCAGGGCCGCGGTCAGGTCGGCTTCGCTGCGCACATGTACCGCAAAGCGCGCGCGCGCGTCGAATCCGAATGTATTGTGGCGACGCAGGGGATAGAATTCGTGGAAATCTGCCATGCAAGGGAAAGGTGACGCGGCCGCCGCTGGAGGGCAAGCGACCCGGAACTGCGAGGTAGGCTGGATTATACGGAAGGCGCCGTGCGCGGCCGGCTTCCGGGCATACGGATCACAAGGAGAATGCAATGCCGTCGTTTGATGTAGTGTGCGAAGCGAACATGGTTGAGGTGAAGAACGCCGTCGAGCAGGCGAACAAGGAAATCTCGACGCGCTTCGATTTCAAGGGCTCGGACGCCCGGGTCGAGCACAAGGAAAATGAACTGACTGCCTTTGCCGACGATGATTTCAAGCTGAGCCAGGTCAAGGATGTGCTGATCAACAAGATGGCCAAGCGCAACGTTGACGTGCGCTTCCTGGACTACGGCAAGATCGACAAGATCAGCGGTGACAAGGTCAAGCAGGTGATCTCGATCAAGAAGGGCGTGACCGGCGACCTGTCCAAGAAGATCGTGCGCATCATCAAGGACAGCAAGATCAAGGTGCAGGCCAGCATCCAGGGCGATGCGGTGCGCGTGTCGGGCGCCAAGCGCGACGACCTGCAAAGCGTGATGGCGATGCTGCGCAAGGACGTGTCCGAGGCGCCGCTGGACTTCAACAACTTCCGCGACTGATTCCTGCCTCCCGCGCCGGTGCTCCTGCCGGCGCCGCCTGGCGCTGCCGCACTCAGCGAGGCTGCGGCAGTCCGCCGATTTTCGCGCCGGCCTTGATGCCTTTCTGCGCGAACCATCCCCTGTTCATTTCCAGCGCATAGCGGATCGCCGCCTTCGGGCAATGATTGCTCTCCGTGCGCGGCGCCATGTCCTCGATATTGACGATGGTGCCGTCATCGGCCAGGAAGGCGATCGACAGCGGCAGCTCGGTGTTGCGCATCCAGAAGCAGTGGCCCGCCTTCTGCTCGAACACGAACAGCATGCCGGCGTTGGGGGCCATGGTCGTGCGGTACATCAGCCCCTGCTCGCGTGCCGCCGGCGTGGCGGCAACCTCGGCCTGGATTGCAAACATGCCTGCGGTGAGCGGCACCACCGGCAGCGCGGCCTGCGCGTGCGCGATCCCGGCGCTCAGCGCGAGCAGGCCGGCAATCGAGGAGCATCGTGACAACAGCGTGTTGGACAGGAAGGACATGGTGTTCAGTCTGAAATGGCGCGGGCAGCGGCAGCCGCAAGCATAGCGCACGCGCAGTGTACCGATGTGCGGCGGGCCGTACGTCGCGCATCACGAGCTGTCGCGGCAACAAAAAAGGCAGGCGCCTGGCGGCAGCCTGCCTTCTCTTTCCTGCCTCGCGAGCGCACGGGGCAGGAAGGGCGCCAGCGATTACTGGGCAGCCGGGGCCGAAGCGGCGGGGGCAGCCTTCTTCTTGCTGTGCTTCTTGCTGGTGGTCTTCTTCTTGGTCGTGGTCTTCGGGGCTTCCTTGGTGGCCGCGGGCGCTGCAGCGTCGGCGGCAGCAGGTGCCGAAGCCTGGGCGAAGGCGCCGGTGGCGAACAGGCCAACAACCAGAGCAGCGATCAGTTTTTTCATGACGTATTACCTCGAAGGATGAGAACAGTCGGAAAGTTTGACGCGTGATAGGACGTGTCCCCGACAAGAACGAGGGCGCTGCCGCCAGCGTTGACCCGCGACTTGTTAGTTTTTGTAACGAGAACGCCGCTTGGTGTCGTTCGCCTGTCTGGTCTTCGAGACATGGGATCGAGGTGCCGGCTCCTGGCGCATGCGCGGTGCTGCCGGTGCCAGTCCCAGTTGCGCCGGCAACACCTCGCAGCAGGCCCCGGGCGCGAGGCCGAGCGCGCGCAGGTCGAGCGGGCCGATCCCGACGCGCACCAGCCGCAATGTGGGAAAGCCGACCGCGGCGGTCATGCGGCGCACCTGCCGGTTCTTGCCCTCGCGGATCTTCAGCTCCAGCCACGCGGTCGGGATCGCCGCGCGAAAGCGCACCGGCGGCTGGCGCGGCCACAGCCAGTCGGGCGCGTCGATGGCGCGTACCCTGGCGGGCTGGGTCACGAAGTCGCCGAGGTCTACTCCGGCGCGCAGCCGGGCCAGCGCTGCGGCATCGGGAATGCCTTCGACCTGGGCCAGGTAAGTCTTCTCCAGCTTGTGGCGCGGGTCGGCGATGCGCGCCTGCAGCGCGCCGTCGTCGGTCAGCAGCAGCAGGCCCTCGCTGTCGGCATCGAGCCGCCCGGCCGGGTAGACGCCGGGCACGCTCACGCACGCGGCCAGCGTCGGGCGCGTCGGGTGTTCCGAGAACTGGCTCATGGTGCCAAACGGCTTGTTCAGGGCAATCAGGGTCATGGGGCGCAAGTATGCCGCAGCGGCGCGCCGGGCCGGGAAATCGGCGGATCTGGGGTCCGGCCCGATTGGCGGATGATGAAAAATTACTGCATAATACGAAATTAGTCTTGTGTCTTATATAAGACTGAAGGCAGCCCAGGATGGCGCCAGGGTGATGCAATGCAGCACGGGCGCGCAGCAAGGCCCGCTACAATGCCACAGCGCCATCTCCCCGAATCTCGCCGACCGGCCATGAACCGGCGGCAGTCACAACCGTTCCGTACTGGAGACGTCATGTACCAACATATCAAGGTTCCGGCCGGCGAAAAGATCACGGTCAACCAGGACTTTTCGCTGAATGTCCCGGACAATCCGATCATTCCTTACATCGAAGGCGACGGTACGGGCCTCGATATCACCCCGGTGATGATCAAGGTGGTCGACGCGGCTGTGGCCAAGGCCTATGGCGGCAAGCGCAAGATCGCCTGGATGGAGATCTACGCCGGCGAGAAGTCAACCAAGGTCTACGGCCCGGACGTGTGGCTGCCGGACGAAACCCTGGAGGTGCTCAAGGATTACGTGGTCTCGATCAAGGGTCCGCTGACCACGCCGGTGGGCGGCGGCATCCGCTCGCTGAACGTGGCACTGCGCCAGCAGCTGGACCTGTACGTCTGCCTGCGCCCGGTGCGCTACTTCAAGGGCGTGCCCTCGCCGGTGCGTGAGCCGGAAAAGACCGACATGGTGATCTTCCGCGAGAACTCGGAAGACATCTACGCCGGCATCGAATGGGCGGCGGAAAGCGAGCAGGCGAAGAAGCTCATCAAGTTCCTGCAGGACGAGATGGGCGTGAAGAAGATCCGCTTCCCGGCGACCTCGGGCATCGGCATCAAGCCGGTCTCGCGCGAGGGCACCGAGCGTCTGGTGCGCAAGGCGATCCAGTACGCCATCGACAACGACAAGCCGTCGGTGACGCTGGTGCACAAGGGCAACATCATGAAGTTCACCGAAGGTGGCTTCCGTGACTGGGGCTACGAGCTGGCGCAAAAGGAATTCGGCGCCGAGCTGGTCGACGGCGGCCCGTGGTGCAAGTTCAAGAACCCGAAGACCGGCAAGGACATCGTGATCAAGGACGCCATTGCCGACGCCTTCCTGCAGCAGATCCTGCTGCGTCCGGCCGAATACTCGGTGATCGCCACGCTGAACCTGAACGGCGACTATGTCTCCGACGCGCTGGCCGCACAGGTCGGCGGCATCGGCATCGCCCCGGGCGCCAATATGTCTGACTCGGTTGCCATGTTCGAGGCCACCCACGGCACCGCGCCGAAGTACGCCGGCAAGGACTACGTCAACCCGGGCTCGGAAATCCTGTCGGCCGAAATGATGCTGCGTCACATGGGCTGGACCGAAGCCGCGGACCTGATCATCTCGTCGATGGAGCAGTCGATCCTGTCCAAGAAGGTGACGTATGACTTCGCCCGCCTGCTGGAAGGCGCGACGCAAGTGTCGTGCTCGGGCTTTGGCCAGGTGATGATCGACAATATGTAAGCACGGACTCCCGCTGCGGCGGGCGACCTGCCAAGGAAAACCCCGGTGCCGTCTGGTCGGCGCCGGGGTTTTTTCTTGCCCCGGGCGCCACTGTTGCCTAGAACGTCAGGGGTTGGACTGACGGGCCTGGCGGCCCGAGGAGACAGGCATGGACGATCCCTTCCGCCGCACCGCGTTCGGTGCGGCCCTCTTCTACAAGGACCCGCTGGCGGCCCTGGACTGGCTGGAGCGCGCCTTCGGCTTTGAGCGGGTCATGGTGATCCGCGACCAGCAGGACCAGCTGGTGCATTCTGAAATGCGTTTCGGCGACAGCTACCTGATGGTGGGCAGCGAGTGGGCGGACTTTACCGCCAGCCCGGCCTCGATCGGGGGCAAGAATACCCAGACCCTGCACGTGCACCTGCGGGAAGGGCTGGACCAGCATTGCGAGCGCGCCCGCGCCGCCGGCGCCGTGATCCTGCGCGAGCCGCAGGACGAGTTCTACGGCGACCGGACCTACACGGCCCGGGACGCGGAGGGCCATGTCTGGACCTTCGGCCAGACTGTGCGCAAGGTCACCAGGGAAGAAGCCGAGCAGGCCAGCGGGCTCAAGATCGACGGCTGGGCCTGATGGCCCGACCCCGGGGCCCAAGCAGAAAGCCCGGCGCGAGGCCGGGCTTTCGGTCGGATGTGGTGCGTGCAGCTGATCCGCGCCGGCACCCGCCGCACCGCCGTGGCGGCAACGCGGGGCGCTGGCATCGATCCCGTCCCGGGGGAGCTCCCCCCACACCCTGGTTGACCGCTCCGCGGCTCTGCGGCCGGGATGCGGTCGCGGCGCGCTTTAGCTGGCGTCCTGGATATTGGTGGCTTGCTTGCCCTTGGGGCCCTGGACCACCTCGAACGAGACGCGTTGACCTTCCTTCAGCGTCTTGAAGCCGGACATCTGGATAGCCGAAAAGTGCGCAAACAGTTCTTCTTCGCCCTCGTCCGGCTTGATGAACCCGAAGCCCTTGGCGTCATTGAACCATTTGACGATACCGCTTGCCATATACTCCCCCACGAAATAGCAGATTTCAAAGCGGGGAAGCCTTGCCGGCCAGACGGCACGGACTGCGGCGCCATGACCTGCCGCGTCCTGAGGCGCGGCCGGCGATGACGCGCGGCGAGGTGCAATCGCGTGGCGGACAGTCTCGATGCTGACTCGCCGCCGCGGCGGCCGTGGCCTCCCTGCTCACGGATCACCTGTCTCGGCTGTTGCTTTGGCTCGTTGGCCGTCGGCAGGTGTGCGAACGATTCTTCTGGCAAAGCAGGATACTGTCAAGTTGGCGGATTCCCCACTGCCAGCAGGGTGTGGCGGGAATGGGACGGCACCTGGTGGTACCTTGGCGGCATGCGCCAGGGCTGCCGTGCTTGCTGTCCCGCCCGCGCCGGCCACGTGCCTTGCAATGCCTCCCGCGTGAAATCCCGCGTCCTTCCACCACCGGAAACAGGTGGCCCGGCTCTTGAATCCGGCGCCTTTTCCCCAAATTGCAGAGTTGCGAGTAAGGGTTAGAATAAAGCCATGGCTACACGGCTTGCGAATGTCCCACAACGCGAAGCGGGCACCATCCTGGAGCGGAAAGAGCAGGCGCTTAAACCGCCCGCCATGTTCAAGGTGGTGCTGCTTAATGACGACTACACTCCGATGGAGTTTGTAGTGATGATCCTGCAGCAGTATTTCAGCAGGGACCGGGAAACGGCGACGCAGATCATGCTCACCGTGCACCGGGAAGGAAAGGGCGTCTGCGGTATCTACACCAGGGATATTGCAGCGACCAAGGTCGAGCTGGTGTCAACGCACGCGCGGCAGGCGGGGCATCCCCTGCAGTGCGTGATGGAGGAAGCATGATTGCGCAAGAATTGGAAGTGAGCCTGCATATGGCGTTTGTCGAAGCCAGGCAGGCACGCCACGAGTTCATTACCGTGGAGCACCTGCTGCTGGCATTGCTCGACAATCCCACGGCAGCGGAAGTCTTGCGCGCCTGCGCGGCCAATGTAGAAGACCTGCGCACCAGCCTTAAGAACTTCATCGCGGATAACACGCCGGTAGTGCCGGGTACCGACGAGGTCGATACCCAGCCCACGCTCGGTTTCCAGCGCGTGATCCAGCGCGCGATCATGCACGTCCAGTCCACTTCCAACGGCAAGAAGGAAGTGACGGGTGCCAACGTGCTGGTCGCGATTTTCGGCGAGAAGGATTCGCACGCGGTCTATTACCTGCAGCAGCAGGGCGTGACGCGGCTGGACGTGGTCAATTTCATCAGCCACGGCATCCGCAAGGACCAGTCCGAGCCCGCCAAGCATGGCGATGCCGCCGGCGAAGGCGAGGGCGGCGACGGCAAGGAAAGCCCGCTCGAGCAATACACCCAGAACCTGAACACGCTGGCCAAGGCCGGCAAGATCGACCCGCTGATCGGCCGCGAGAGCGAAGTCGAGCGCGTGGTCCAGGTGCTGTGCCGCCGGCGCAAGAACAACCCGCTGCTGGTGGGCGAGGCCGGCGTCGGCAAGACCGCGATCGCCGAGGGCCTGGCGTGGCGCATCACCAAGAACGAGGTGCCGGACATCCTGGAAAAGGCGACCGTCTACTCGCTCGACATGGGCGCGCTGCTGGCCGGCACCAAGTACCGCGGCGACTTCGAGCAGCGCCTGAAGGGCGTGCTCAAGTCGCTCAAGGACAATCCGAACGCGATCCTGTTCATCGATGAGATCCACACGCTGATCGGCGCGGGCGCTGCCTCGGGCGGGACGCTGGACGCCAGCAACCTGCTCAAGCCGGCGCTGTCGTCGGGCCAGCTCAAGTGCATCGGCGCGACCACCTTCACGGAATATCGCGGCATCTTCGAGAAGGACGCGGCGCTGTCGCGGCGCTTCCAGAAGATCGACGTGGTCGAGCCTTCGGTCGACCAGACCGTGCAGATCCTGCGCGGCCTGAAGTCGCGCTTCGAGGAGCACCACGGCGTCAAGTACGCGGCCTCGGCGCTGACCGCGGCAGCGGAGCTGTCGGCCCGCTTCATCACCGACCGTCACCTGCCCGACAAGGCGATCGACGTGATCGACGAAGCCGGCGCGGCGCAGCGCATCCTGCCGAAGTCCAAGCAGAAGAAGACCATCGGCAAGGGCGAGATCGAGGACATCGTCTCGCGCATCGCACGCATCCCGCCGCAGAGCGTGAACCAGGACGACCGCAGCAAGCTGCAGACGCTGGACCGCGACCTGAAGTCGGTGGTGTTCGGCCAGGACCCGGCGATCGAGGCACTGGCCTCGGCGATCAAGATGTCGCGCGCCGGCCTGGGCAAGACCGACAAGCCGATCGGCTCGTTCCTGTTCTCCGGCCCCACCGGCGTGGGCAAGACCGAAGTCGCCAAGCAGCTCGCCTTCATCATGGGCATCGAGCTGCTGCGCTTCGACATGTCCGAGTACATGGAACGCCACGCGGTGAGCCGCCTGATCGGCGCGCCGCCGGGATACGTCGGCTTCGACCAGGGTGGCCTGCTGACCGAGGCCGTCACCAAGAAGCCGCACTGCGTGCTGCTGCTGGACGAAATCGAGAAGGCGCATCCGGATATCTTCAATATCCTGCTGCAGGTGATGGACCATGGTTCGCTGACCGACAACAACGGCCGGCGCGCCGACTTCCGCAACGTGATCATCATCATGACCACCAACGCGGGAGCGGAGACCATGAACCGCGCCACCATCGGCTTCACCAGCTCGCGCGAGCAGGGCGACGAGATGGCTGACATCAAGCGCATGTTCACGCCGGAGTTCCGCAACCGGCTGGATGCCATGATCAGCTTCCGCTCGCTGGACGAGGAAATCATCCTGCGCGTGGTCGACAAGTTCCTGATGCAGCTGGAAGAGCAGCTGCACGAGAAGAAGGTGGAAGCCAGCTTTACCGAGAAGCTGCGCAAGTTCCTGGCGCACAAGGGGTTCGATCCGCTGATGGGCGCGCGCCCGATGCAGCGCCTGATCCAGGACATGATCCGCAAGGCCCTGGCCGACGAACTGCTGTTCGGCAGGCTGGTTTCGGGAGGCAAGGTGGTGGTGGACCTGGACGAGCAGGACCAGATCAAGCTCGATTTCTCCGAGATCGAGCCGGAACCGCCCGAGGCGCCCGAGGAACAGCGCGCAGAAGCCTGAGCGGTTATCGGCCGCGTTGCCAGCAACGTGGCCGGTCATCGGGCAAAATACGGGGGCGGCAGTCATGCCGCCCCTTTTCTTTTTGTCCCGGCGGCCGCCGGCCATGCCCGTCGGGGCACGGGTTTGCGGCCGCAGCTGGCCGCGCAACCGGCCAGGAATCCAGCCTGAAAACCCTGATGTCCTCTGCCGAACGCACGCGGCGCCGCCGCCTGCTGCTCAAGATCCTGCCGCTGGGTGCCATGCCCGTCCCGATGCTCCACGTCGCTGCAGCCGCCGGCGCCGAACCGCTGGCGGGCAACCGCCCGATCGCGCTGGTGCTGCCGTTCCCGCCTGGCGGGAGCGTCGACATCGTGGCCCGGCAGCTGCAGCCTGGGCTGAAGGCGACGCTGGGGCAGGCCGCGGTGGTCGACAACAAGCCGGGTGCCGGCGGCTTGATCGCATCGAGCACCGTGGCGCGCGCGAAGCCGGACGGCTCCACCCTGTTGATGGCCTTCGACACCCACGCCATCAACCCTTTCGCCTACAAGCAGCTGCCCTACGACACCTTCCGCGATTTCTCGCCAATCTCGCAGCTGGTGCGCTTTCCGCTGGTGATTGCCGCCAATCCCGCGCTGCCCGTGGCCAATGTGCGCGAGCTGGTGGAGCTGGCCAAGGCCAGGCCCGACGACGTGCGCTATGCCTCGTCCGGCATCGGCAGCCTGAACCAGCTGGCGGCAGAGGCGCTGGCGACCGAAGCCGGCGTACGCATGCTGCATGTGCCCTACAAGGGCGGCGGCCCGGCCGTGCAGGCGGTGCTGTCCAACGAGGTCGATATTTTCTTCAGCAGCTACGCCGCCGTGCAGGCGCACGTGGCCGCACGCACCATCAAGGTGCTGGGCGTGACCGGCACCAGCCGGCTGCGCCAGCTGCCGCAGGTGCCGACGGTGGCAGAGCAGGGGCTCAAGGGCTTCGAGGCCTACTCCTGGATCGGCGTGTTCGGCCCGGCCGGCCTGCCGGCATCCACGGTCACGCGCATCCACGACGCGCTGGTCGAATCGCTGCGCCAGCCGCGCGTGCTCGATGCGCTGGCCGCGCAGGGCTTCGAGATCGTGGGCGGCAGCCCGGCCGACCTCGGCAACCTGGTGCGCCGCGAGCATGACAAATGGCAGGCCGTGGCGCGCAAGGCCAATATCCAGTTCGAATGACGATGTCCGGCGCGGGTGCGCCGTGAAACCGAGAGGATGCCGATGGCAACGCAAGCGGAAATGTTCGACCACGCGGTGGTGGTGTGCCCAGACCTCGATGCCGGGGCCCGGGCATGGCGCCGGCTCGGCTTTACGCTGACGCCGCGCGGCTACCACACGCTCGGCTCGCAGAACCACTGCATCATGCTGCGGCGGGACTACCTTGAGTTGCTGCACGTGACCGCGCCCAGCCCAAGCCGCCAGTACTACTGGGATGCGCAGGCGCACGGCGGCGGCTGCGCGGCGATGTCGTGCAAGAGCGCCGATGCCTTTGCCACCGCGGCACGGCTGCGTGCGGCGGGCTGGCACACCTCGGACCCGATCGAGTTCTCGCGTCCGGTGCGGCTGGATGACGGCAGCGAGCACCCGGCCACCTTCCGCGTGACCGCGCTTGACGATGCGCCGGGCGCGCGCTACTTCGTCTGCGAGCACCGTACGCCCGAACTGCTGTGGCGGCCCGAATGGACCCGCCATGCCAACGGCGCGCACAGCATCGCCACCATGTTCCTGGTGGTGGCGCCCGCGCTGGTGGACGCCGCCGCGCACGCCTACGCGGAGCTGACCGGCGGCGAGCTGACGCAGCTGAGCGAACATGTCTGCAGCCTGGCGCTGGACGATGCCACGCTGGTGGTCAGCACGCCGCAGGCGCTGGCTTCGGCCACCGGCACCGCGCATGTCCGGCGCGAGGGGCCGGGCTACGCTGCAATCCGCCTGCGCACCGATGACCTGGCGGCGGCACGTGCCGGCTGGCGCGAACAGGGTGTGCCGACCCACGACCTGGGCCCGCGCGAGACCCTGGTGCTGGCGGACGCCGCCAGCGGCGTGGCGCTGCTGTTCGAGCAGCAGTGCTGAAAAGCAAACTGGCGCCCCGCGGGGCGCCAGTGTCTTGTGCGGCCAGAGGCTGCGTCAGGCGCTGGCCTTGGCGTGGTGCACGCCGGTCGAGCCAAAGCCGCCCGCGCCGCGTTCGCTGTCTTCGCTGAATTCTGCCACCGTCGAAAACACCGGCCGCAGCACCGGCACGAACATCATCTGCGCGATGCGCTCGCCCGGCTGGATCACGATCGGCTCGGTGCCGGGCGCGTTGCGGTTCCACACGCTGACCATGATCTGGCCCTGGTAGTCGGCATCGATCACGCCGATCGAATTGCCCAGCACCAGGCCCTTCTTGTGGCCCAGGCCCGAGCGCGGCACGATGGTCGCGGCCATGTACGGGTTGCCCATGTGCACGGCGATGCCGGCCGGCACCAGTTGCGCGGGCGTGCCCGGCGCGATCGATACCGGGGCGTCGACGCAGGCATGGAGGTCGATGGCGGCGGCCATTTCGCTCTGGTAGGCGGGCAGGCCCCATTCATTCAGGCGCGCATCGAGCACCTTGATTTCGACGGTTGGGTTCAGTGGCTGGGTCATGGGAATCCTGGGGGAAATCGGTTCAACGGAATAGGTGGCAGCCGCGCATGATACCGGACGCGCGCCCGCCATCAGGGCCGTGTGCGCCCGGGCAGGCGCTGGCCGATCGCCGCCACCAGCTGGCGCGCCAGTGACAGCTTGTCGGCGCGCGGCAGCCGCGTCATGCCGGCGGCGTCGAACAGCACGATTTCGTTGTCGTCCAGGCCGAAGGTATGGTGGCCGATATTGCCGACCAGCAGCGGTACGCCCTTGCGCTGGCGCTTCTGCTCGCCGTACCGCTCCAGGTTCTCGCTCTCGGCGGCAAAGCCGACGCAGTAGGGTGCGTCGGCCCGCGCCGCGACCGTGGCCAGGATGTCGGGGTTCTGCACGAACTGCAGCGTGGGGGTGTCGGTATCGTTGGCCTTCTTCAGCTTCTGCTGCGCGACTTCAGCCGGGCGCCAGTCTGCCACCGCGGCCACGGCGACAAAGACATCCACGCCGTGCAGCTGCGCGATCACCGCGTCATGCATCTGCTGCGCGCTGCGCACGTCGGTGCGGAGCACGCCGCGCGGGGTGGGCAGGCCGGTGGGGCCGGCCACCAGCAGCACCTCGGCGCCGGCCTCGCGCGCCGCGCGCGCGATCGAGAAGCCCATCTTGCCGGACGACAGGTTGGTGATGCCGCGCACCGGGTCGATCGCCTCGAAGGTCGGGCCGGCGGTGATCAGCACGCGCTTGCCTTGCAGCGGCTTGGGCTGGAAGAAGGCGATGATGTCGTCGAGCAGTTCTTCGGGCTCCAGCATGCGGCCGTCGCCGACCTCGCCGCAGGCCTGGTCGCCGCTGCCGGGGCCCAGGATCATCACGCCGTCGGCGCGCAGTTGCGCGGCGTTGCGCTGGGTGGCGGGGGCGGCCCACATCTGGCGGTTCATCGCCGGTGCCACCAGCAGCGGGCAGTCGCGCGCGATGCACAGGGTGCTGAGCAGGTCGTCGCACAGCCCGTTGGCCAGGCGCGCCATGAAATCGGTCGAGGCCGGAGCGATGACGATGGCATCGGCCTCGCGCGACAGGTCGATGTGCGCCATGTTGTTGTCGATGCGGGCATCCCACTGCGACAGGAAGACCGGACGGCCGGACAGCGCCTGCATCGTCACCGGCGTGATGAAGTGCGTCGCCGCCTCGGTCATGGCCACCTGCACGGTGGCGCCGGCCTTGGTCAGCAGGCGGACCAGTTCGGCCGACTTGTAGCAGGCGATGCCGCCGGTCAGGCCGAGAACGATGTGCTTGCCGCGCAAATCCATGGTGGGGAACCTGGCTGGGGAGAAAGGGAAATGATACCGGGGAAGCCGGCTGAGGGTTGGCTCCCCACTCCCGCAC